>CAZHVB010000041.1:0-4357 GCA_964535365.1 uncultured Candidatus Saccharibacteria bacterium
GGGCTAGTATCAACCGGCAACTAAAAATTGACCCCGAAGCCAAAATCATTTTGTGTGTCGGCAGGCTAGTAGAGCGCAAGGGAGTGCATTGGTTTATCACGAAGGTCTTGCCCGAATTAATAAAGACCTACCCCGATCTATTATTTGTAGTGTCTGGCGAAGGTGGTTACCGACCAGAAATCGAAAGAGCCATTAAGTCGCAAAAACTGAGTAAGTCGGTGCGCTTACTTGGTCGCACCAGCGATAGCTTACTAAAAGATCTCTATAACGGCGCTGACCTATTTGTCATGCCAAACCAGCGAGTGGCCGGTGACATGGAAGGTTTTGGTCGGGTGCTGCTAGAGGCGTCATTGTGCGAGCTGCCTATTATAGCAACTGGTATCGAAGGTATTAGTGATGCGGTAATTGATGGCAAAAACGGTTATTTGGTGGCCGAAAAGGACGCGAAAGCCTATACAGGTTTAATTAAAAAACTATTTGCCAATCCCGAATCAACTCTGGCTTTTGGCCGGCGTAGCCGAAGCTATACTCTGAACCATTACCGCTGGTCAAAAATTGCCAAAAGCTACGTGACAGACTATCAAAAACTAATTCGGTGAAAGCGTCTCTCGTCGGCTATACGCCCATTGACTTAAAAACTTTTATATAGTCTTCCACAACTTTGGCTTCAAAGTAGTCACGCACTGTCAGTTGGTTGTTGTGACTAATCTTGGCGTACAGAGCCTTATCGGCCAGCAATTTTTTAATGAATTTTAGGTAGCTTTCCACCTTATTGTCGCTAACGATATAACCGTTTTCACCATCGACAACAAAATCGGCTGCCCCTTCAGGGCTAGCGATCACCGGTAAGCCGACCGCCATAGCCTCGAGCGTTACTAGTGGCGCCGACTCAATTAAAGATGGCATTACAAAAAGCTTGGCGGCGGCGTAGACCGAGTAAATTTCGTTGTGCGGCAGCCCATATTTAATGGTGATATTAGGGTCGATGCGGTCTAGCTTGGCGGGTTGTGGCGATAATGCTACTACTTTGTAGTTACCGGCTTTGGCGAGCGCCTCCATCATTGGCCAGTTTTTAGGCTTCGATAGTCTACCAACAAATGCGAGGTCGTATTTTTTCCTGATCTTTAACGCCGCTTGAGGCGGTTTAAGCGATAGCATCTGTCGAACGTAAATGAAATTCTGACGCGCAACCCCCATTTCCTCTAAATGTCGCTGGACGTCTTTTCTCAGCACGATTAGGGTAGTGGCTTTGCGCATCGACTTCTTTTCGGCGAACCCCACCAGGGGTTTTAACAGTCCAACCGCCGCGCGTTTAAATAGAGGTAGGTCAAGTTGAGCAATCATTTTAAGTGATCTAGTTAAAGGCCCGGGCGAAACGATTACCTTTTTGATTGAATCATCCCGTTTTTGAAACAAAAGCGGAGTGTGGCTCTTATACACGATCACATCAGGCGGATTTTTATGCAGTTTTTTAACCAGCCAATAATTCCAAGCCGGCAAGAAAAGTAGGTCCCTGACGTAGGGTATACCGATAATGGTGTTAAATAGTTTCCCGCGTCTTTTAATAGAATAAATCGTAGTATCAATCCCGGCTTTTCTGAAGCCAGTCGCCAAAGCTTCAGTAGCATGATAAACACCACTCTTTTTTATCTGATGCAGTTCATCAACTAGGGCAATTTTCATGCCTGTAGCCCCTTCTTACGAATATGCGGCAATGGCAGCGTGCTGAAACCTAGCTTGCGCTGAGCCACAATGACGGCGCAAATATTCAAAAAACTCATGCCGGCGGTTGAGCCGATGGCAGCGCCAGTAATGCCGAGATGAGGAATTAGAATATAATCGATCAAACCGTCCAATATAACAGCGGCGAACATGATATTACGCAGCTGCTTTTCGTACTGCGTCATAGCTAGTAGCAGCGCAACCGCTCCAGTAAAGGCATTGACCGCTTGGCCTAGAGCCAGAATGATTAAGGTGGTTGTTCCGTCCCTGAATCCTTGGCCGAACAGGCCCAGGAGGAAGCTAGGGAAAAGCACTATGATTAGCGCAATCGGTACTGTGGCAGCGATAGTCAGCAAGGTACTGCCATGAGCCAAGGTTTTAAGTTCAGCAAATTTGCGTTTTGAGTAAAGCGAAGCTATGGTTGGCGCCACAATCATATTGACTGCAAACAGAATGAAAGTTATTAGCTTGGCTATCCGGTTAGCGGCCGTGTAAATCCCCACGGCATGGCTATTGGCTAATATGCCTAGCATCAATATATCCACCCAGTCAAAGGCGAGCGCGACGCCTGTGATCCAAAAAAAAGGCAGGCTGGTTCTGATAATCTGCCGGATAGAACCACTTAAGGCTACCCGCCGTAGGCCCATGTACTTGTACCAAAGCCAGATGGCCGTGGCTAAGGTAGCATAAACACTTAAGCTATAAATTGTAGCGACGGTAATAAGCGAACTGCCGTGGAGGCCGAAGTGATAGACAAGCAGGATTGCGATACCAACTAGATAGGTTAAATTTTGCAGTATCAGGATTGAGCTTTTAGTTCTGCCGACAGCCCTAAGTGCGCCGCTATGGAAAGTCGCTAGCGCATAGGCTGGCACAGAAACTGCCAAGATCAGTAATGGGGCGAGCAGGCGTTTTTCAGATAGCAGGCTATTAGCTAGCCAAGAAGAGCTTAGACCTAGCAAAACCGTGAGTACTAGTGATGTGCCTAAGATCACCCGTAGGCTACCATTATAAATCGAGTGGACTTTGTCGGTGTCACCACGGCTCCAGGCTGAGGCTATAGCCCTAAGGCCGGATTGATCGGTGCCCAGTATCCCTAAGGCTCCGGCAATCGTGGCGATGGTAAGGGCTAAATAGAACACTCCGAACCTATCAACTCCCAGCATGCGGGCTATAAGGATGCCGAATACAAACAGCGAGATTGCGCCTAGGATACGTAAACCCAGAACCTGGGCCGCATCAACCATAAATGTCTTGCCCAGTTTCCTTAGGGAAGGCAGCCTTTGGTCTAATATCGTTCTAATCAATGCCGACTGTTGTTAGAGTCTTGCCCAGCAGCTTTAGCACTGCCGAACTGCAGCCGTTTTGTTCGCTCAAGGTTATCCTCTATAAGAATGCGGCTTGTACGCACTAGGTCGGCGATAACAGCCAGAGCCAGGGATATAAAAGCCCCAGTTAAAAGCGCCACCCCGATGATCAGCGACTGCAGGTGTTCACCAGCGTGGCCGTGCAAGGCGAAAATAGCATAGCGAATAAACGGTATAGCTCCGCCGACCAAGAAAACCACGCCCAGGGGGATAAAGATCACGTAGGGTTTAAACATAATGTAAGCACGTAGAATTGCCGATGCCGATTTACGCACGTGTTGCCAAGTGGATTTGAACAGTCGAGATTCGCGCGTTTTGGGATTAGTCTTGATCGGAATGCTAGTAATCGCCAAATTTTTATTGCCAGCTTGAATAATGGTTTCCATAGTGTAGCTAAACTTGGTGATTAGGTTTAGCCTTAGCAGCGAATAGCGCGAGTAAGCCCGGAAGCCGCTAGCCGCGTCGGGCATATTTACCCCAGCAGCTTTGCTAACTATGTAGCTGCCAAACCATTGCAGCAATTTCTTGGCAGGTGAGAAATGGGCGATCTTGGCAGTTTCGCGGTCACCAATCACAATATCGGCTTTACCTTCGATGATCGGCTGCACTAAATCGGGAATGCGCTCCTGGGGGTACTGATTATCGCCATCGGTGTTAACTACGATATCGGCTCCTAGCTCAAGAGCGCGGCTGACACCATCGTGAAAAGACCGGGCTAGCCCCATCGTCCGGGCGTGGGAGACAATATGGTGAACGCCGAGCTTTTTGGCAGTATCGACCGTGCGGTCCGTGGAGCCATCATCGATGATTAGATATTCCACTACATCGACAGCCGGGATCCGTTTTGGCATTTTCGAGAACACCAAGGGCAAAGTCTTTTCTTCGTTCAGGCAAGGTATTTGAATTACGACTTTCATTAGAAATCCCCTCTTCCTATGCCCATATATTCTAACCCAGCGCGTTTAACCGACAAAATGTCAAAGCGGTTCATGCAGTCAACCAATAGTGTTGGTGGCTGAGTCTGCTGACGGTAGTCCGATACTTCACGGTGAATAAAATCTGGCCAGTCAGTGGCTACTAGTATAGCTGCTGCATCTTTAATAGCAGCAGAGAGGCTTGATTGGGGTTGGACCTTTTGATGGAGTTGGGGAGCTGCCTCTACCATGGCCTCGGGATCGTAAACCCTGACATCCGCGTCGGCTGCTACCAACAAATTAGCTAGTGTAATCCCCGGCGAACGCCGCGTGTCGCTAGTACCAGCTTTAAAT
>CAZHVB010000042.1:0-4334 GCA_964535365.1 uncultured Candidatus Saccharibacteria bacterium
ATTGCCACGCCAGCCGTGCGCAATATCATCCGCGAAGGCAAAAGTCATCAGCTTGACGCTGTAATTCAGACCGGCGCCGAAAAAGGCATGGTCAGTATGGATCGCTCGCTGGTGGACCTGATCCATACCGGCGTAATTACCTACGAGGAAGCCCGCAATTACGCGATTGATCTGGAAGAGCTGGATCGGTTGATGCGGGGCTAGAGGTAGTAGTTGATTACCTATACATACACCGCCAAACACGCCGAAACCGGTGAAACCATTAAGGCTGAGGTTCAGGCCGATAGCGAGAAGACGGCCGCTCGTTTGCTAATCAAACAAAGCCTGGTACCCATTACCATAGTTCAGAAAGATAAACCTAATGCCTTGCTCGCTTCGTTTAGCAGCCGCATTCCAGCCAAAGACCTCATCTTGTTTACGCGTCAGTTTGCTACTCTGATTAACGCTGGTTTACCGCTGTCACAGTCACTGGTAACTGTGCGTGAGCAAATTAGTAACAAAGCTTTGACGAGTATTGTCGATGAAGTAGCGGCAGATGTAGAGGGTGGCACTAGCTTAGCTAGTGCTTTTGCTAAACATCCCAAAGTTTTTAGTGAAATTTACGTTAACCTAGTTGCTGCCGGTGAAGCTTCTGGTTCGCTTGATAAATCATTGTTACGTATCGCCGACCAACTAGAGAAAGACCATGCCCTGATTTCCAAAATTCGTAGCGCCATGCTCTATCCCTCGATTGTGCTCTTCGTCATTATTGCAGTTTTGCTGTTTATGTTAACCACGGTTCTGCCCCAGGTTGAAAAACTGTACAAAGATTTGGGTAAAAATCTGCCCCTACTGACTAACATTCTAATTAAGGTAGCTGGTTTTATTCGTGGCTACTGGTGGCTATTGCTGATCACCATTATTGGTGGCAGCGTGGCTGCTTACCGCTATTTCAAAACGCCTGCCGGCAAACGCACAGCTGATCGTTTGAAGCTTAGAATCCCACTTTTTGGTACTCTTTTTAAAAAGCTTTACATGGCTCGCTTTTGCCGCATGAGTAGCGTTTTGTTATCTAGTGGCTTGCCGATGCTGGAGATGCTAAGGATTGTTAAAAAGGCAGTTAATAATGTTCATGTCGAAGAAGCTATGGACCGGGCAGCCGATAAAGTTAGGGGCGGTAAAGCTCTATCGACAGCGCTTGAACCAGAGCCAACTTTTTTGAGTCTGGTGCCGCAAATGCTCAAAATTGGCGAGCAATCAGGTACGATTGATGCCATGATGGATAAAACCGCCCAGTTTTATGAGGAAGAGTTAGACAACGCAACCAAGAATCTTTCTACCACGCTAGAGCCAATTATGATGGTTGTCTTAGGTATAACCGTTGGTATTATTGTGGCCGCCATTCTACTACCGGTCTATGGGCTTATCAACTTTAATAACCTAGGTGGCGCCAGTACCAGCCTACCAACCCACTAGTTGATCCCGTTAGAAAAGGGTCGTACTCAGCAAGCCCAAATTGTGCCTGCAATCTAAATGTTTTCTAATGGGATTGACAGGGTAGTATAGGTTGACATATATTAAGCATAACCAATATTTTAAGGAGAGAAGATGTTAAAAAAGCTATTAGATAGAGTCAAAGCAGTCTACGGTAATAAAAAAGGCTTCACCCTCATTGAGGTAGTGATAGTGCTGGCGATTGCCGGTTTAATTTTTGTGATCGTCTTTCTGGCAGTTAGCCAAGCCCAAGCAGCCCGCCGTGACACTCAACGCCATCAGGACGCCAACCAGTATGTGGCCGCAGTTAACCAATACGCTGGTAATAATGGTGGGTCTATCCCAGCCTCAGCAGCCCAGGCCTCGAGCATACTCACGACTTATCTACCAAGCCTTACCAGTCCAAGCGGTACCCCGTATACTGTTTCTTATGCTACGACCGGGACCCCGGGAGAGGCCCAGCTGATTGATCACGCTGGTGCTATCTGTAGCGGTAATGCTATGACTGCCACAGGAGCTGCCGCGCGTAACTTCGCCGTTCTTTACTTCCAGGAACGCGGTGGTACGGTTTGCGTAGACAACCACTAAACCTAAAAGTTAACCTATAAATCCAGTATGGCCGACCGTAAGCGTTGGCCATACTTTATATAGCTACATAAATGTTTCTAATAATTATTGCGGGTCTGATTGCTGGTAGTTTTGTTAATGCGGCGGTGTGGCGGCTACATGAGCATAAGCCAATTGTTAATGACCGCTCAGAATGCCCGAATTGTCACCATAAACTAGTCTCTAAAGACTTGGTGCCGCTGTTTTCCTATCTGGCGCTAAAGGGCCACTGCCGCTATTGTCATAAACCAATCGCTATTCATTATCCGCTAGTCGAGCTTCTGACTGCAGTTGCCTTTACTTGGAGCTATTTAGCTTGGCCATTTAGTGATCTTCTTAGCAAAATCAGCTTTGGCTTTTGGCTGGTGATCCTGGTTGGCTTAATCATTTTGGCCGTCCACGATCTATACTGGTTGATTCTGCCACTACCTGTGATGTATATACTGCTGGGTTTGGCCGTACTATCGTTAGTTGTCCATCTGGTGCTAGGTGATGGCTTAGCGGTGGTTGGTAGCTATCTTGTGGCTGCGGGCTTAGCTGGCTTTTTTTTCTTAAGCCTACATATGTTGGGAAAGGGACGCTGGCTTGGCGGCGGTGATGTGATTCTAGCCGTATTAATTGGCTTACTGCTTGGCAGCAGCCGAACGCTAGTCGGTCTTTTTATTGGCTTTGGCAGTGCCGCACTCATCAGCATCGGACTAATGGCCGCTCGGCTAAAACGACGCAAAGATACCATACCCTTTGGGCCCTTCCTGATTTTTGGCTTGTTTGTCGCCATGCTGTACGGCCAGGCTATATTTAATTGGTACTTAAACCTATTTGTTCGCTAGTAAACTTAAGCGCAATACTAGTTTATTGATAGGTAGAAGCTTATAATTTTTCATAAGCATGCAAGGGTGTAAAAACAGACAGCGTGGCTTTACCTTAATTGAGGTCATTATGGTGCTAGCCATTTCATCACTTTTGGCCGTTACACTGTTTTCTAACTACTCAAGCCAGCAGCGCCGCACGCGCTTTAACGATGCCGTAGAACGGACTGCTTCGTTCTTAGAGCAAACCAAAGCTGAAGTTAACGCCACTTTCACAGGCTGTGGCAGCGCATCACCTTGTGGTGCTAGCGATCCGACCCGACAGTTTTTTGGTAAAGTCGTGAGTTTTACAGCTGGATCTTCGGATCTGAGTGCTCAATCGCTAACCTCGGCAAATCAAACCGGACTAGCCAGCATTCAAGATATTGACACACCCACCACCTTTACAATACCGTGGGGTGTGACGATCAACGGCTTTCCAACTGGCTACGATCAAGTGGCTGTTACTCGCAATCTAACCGATGGATCATTGAATCTTTACGTATTAACTTGCCCCGATCCTACACAAACTTCTTGTTATGGCACAACCGAAGATACAGCAACCGATGCTCAGATTGAACTTATCAGCCCAGATGGTTTAAAAGCCCTGATCCATATCAATGCTACTACTAATGAAATCAGCAGGACTTACGAAAACTAATGACTAAATTTTTTAATAAACTACGGTTGCTAAAACTGTCCCAGCGCGGCGATACATTGATTGAAGTTACTATTGCCACGATTATCATCGGTATTATCCTGTCCAGTGCTTACGTACTTGGCAATAAAGCCTTTCAGCTTGGTCAATTATCCAAAGAGCGCAGTCAAGCCGCGCAAATCATGCAATCGCAGGCCGAAGGCCTACGGTCTTTGCGTGATTTTGGGCCCGACTGGGCAACTTTTCAAGCCTTATTCACCACCGGCGAACTTAGTAGCGGCTTCCATTTATCAAAATCCAGTGGGCAGTGGCAAGTGGTCAGCGGTGGTAACTGGGATCCAAGCAGCGATGACAGTGAATTACCGCCAGGTCTCTACTCGCTTACCATCACTGGGCAGTTGACCGGAGCAAGCAACCCCTGCGATCCTGCTGTATTGGACAGTTGCGATACACTAGAAGCGACAATCACTATTAATTGGCCGTCTTTTGGGAGTGGGCCAACGCAGACCTCAAGCCTCTACACCCATTTAACTGACGTAAAAATATTTAAATAAGCCATGAAAAAATATACGCAACAAAGCCAGACATCCGGATTTACCCTGATCGAGTTAACTATGGCGCTAGCGGTTTTTGCATTTATGCTATTAATTCTATCGGTTGGTGTGTTGCAGATAATGAAGCTATACCAGTCCGACTTGGCGTCGAAACGCACCCAGGAGGCGGCACGTGCGGTCATGGACGAAATTAGC
>CAZHVB010000043.1:0-4319 GCA_964535365.1 uncultured Candidatus Saccharibacteria bacterium
GGTACGAAGCGGATTCTTGGTGTAATAGCGGACAATTCTAGCGAGGTTAATTGGACTGGTGCTAATCTCGGGTGATCTTAAGCTTGGCAGCAGATCGTTTCGGACAGCTTCAAATATACCAACTGGCAGGTTTAAAGCCAGTTGCTTTAAGGTTGGTGCTCCGAAACCGGCTGCGCCGAGATTGACAATAGCATCAACACGGCTGGTATGTTGTTCAGCATAGGGTGCAGCTGCTAAGCCACCCATGGAGTGCGGAATCAACAATTGGCGATTGAAATCAATCTCTCGACCACCAGGCATTTTACTTTTGACAACCGAATTTGCCGGGACGTCCTCAATTACGGCTTCGATCGTTCGGGCGTGGGCCTCTTGGGACCTTGTTAACCTGTCCCAAGCTCCATAATCATCGTCGCGTACTGGTTCGTAGCTAACCGTGGCAATCCCGGCTTGGCCTAACGCGTGTCGCAAAGGTCGCGAGGTTCGCTTAAAACCACCAAAGCCCGGTTCGATGATACCAATGCCATCATAAATACGGTCTTCTGGAAATTCAGCCGTATAGTTAATGGCTGTTTTGCCGACATAAACTTGACCGTGTGCCAAATGGATTGGACTCGGCGAGGTAGGCAGACTATTAAAAACACCCTCAATATCCGTTAGAGGGTGTCTATCTATTCCTAAGTCGGCAACTAAAGTTGACATATTTATATTTACATTAGAACTATCAAATATTATCGTGCGCTTAATTAGACTTTTTGTAAAGACATTCGACACCGAGCTTTGTTATACTAAGGTGTAATGGCGAAACTCACGAAACAGGATGTCTTGAAATTGGCCCATTTAGCTAAACTTCATTTAACCGAAGTTGAAGCTGAAAGATTTCAAAAAGAGATCAGCGCTATTTTGGGTTACGTTGAACAACTCCAGAAGGTTGAGTTGGGTGACTACCAACCTACCTCTCAGGTAACGGGCCTGACTAATGTTATGCGCCCTGATGAAGTTAGAGACTATGGTGTGTCGCCAGCTGAATTACTTAAAAACGCCCCAGCAACTAAAGATGGACAGATCAAAGTTAAGAGGATGCTATAGTGATCACAGCCTCATCAACTAGCCAGTGGCTAAGTCTTACGGACACAGCTAAAGCCGTTCAGAGTGGCCGATTAAAAGCCATTGATCTAGTAGAGCGGGCCTTAAAAACTATCGATCAAAAAAGTGAATTTAACGCTGTGATTGCCACAATTAACAGCCGGTCTATGCAACGAGCTAAAGCGATTGATGAGTTAGTTGGCCAAGGTAAAAATGCTGGCCGCCTAGCTGGTGTGCCGTTTATTGCTAAAGACAATTTCCTGACATTTGGCGGTGAGACTACGGCTGCCAGTAATATTTTGAAGGGCTTTGAAGCGCCGTACCAAGCCACAGCCATAGAAAAGCTAGAAGCAGAAGGTGCAATTTGTGTGGCCAAGGCTAACTTGGACGCCTTTGCTCATGGAGCCAGTACCGAAAATAGCGACTTTATGGTTACTAAGAATCCACATAACCCTAAGTACGTACCCGGCGGTTCGTCGGGTGGCTCAGCCGCTGCGGTGATTCTAGACATGGTGCCATTTGCGCTCGGCACCGATACTGGCGGATCAATTCGTCTGCCAGCTTCTTTTACGGGCGCCGTCGGCTACAAGCCAACTTACGGCTTGGTTTCGCGTAGCGGTGTAATTGCCATGGCCAGCAGCACTGATGTTATAGGTCCGCTGACTCGTACAGTTGAAGATGCGGCTTTGGTGCTGGATGTCATGGCTGGCCGTGACCCACTAGACAGCACGACTATTGACAGAGACCAATCAACCTACACTGCTTTAGATATTGGACTAAAAGGCAAAACCATCGGACTAATCAAAGAATATATGGATGAAGGTGTCAGCCAAGGCGTTGAGCAGCAAATTAAAAAGGCGGCCGATGAGCTAAGTAAGGCGGGCGCTAAAATTATTGATATTAGTCTTCCGTCTCTGCCACTAGCCCTAGCTTGTTACTACATAATTTGTCCGGCCGAAGTCAGCTCCAACCTAAATCGCTACGATGGCCAGCGCTATGGTTATTCCAGCAAAAAGGCTAAGAACTTAGATGATAGCTATAATTGGTCGCGCAGTGAAGGCTTTGGCAATGAAGCTAAACGACGGATTATGATCGGCACTTACGTTTTGAGTAGCGGCTATTACGACGCCTATTACAAGAAAGCTCAGACTCTGCGTACTAAATTGATTGACGAGTTTAATCAAACCTTTAAAAAGGTCGATTTTTTAATTGGGCCGGTAGCACCGACAACCGCTTTTGAAATCGGCCAAAATATCGACGATCCGCTCAAGATGTACCTAACCGACATAATGACCGTAGCCGCCAACTTGGTTGGTGTACCGGCGATTTCCATCCCAGCTGGCTTCAGTAATGGTTTACCGGTTGGTCTGCAAATAATGGCGCCCCAAAAACGTGACCAACAACTGCTAGCTATGGCTAATCAAACGGAGAAGCTATTATGAAAATCGGTAGTCTTGTAGTAGCCGCCATAGGTTTGATCGTGGTCAGCGCAGTTAGCTTCTTTATATTTAAGAAAAAACCTCAAAAACTTAAAGTCGAGGACTACGTGGCCAAATGGAAAAGACTTCAGTCATTTTGCCGTGACAAAGCCACATGGTCGCTAGCAATTATTGACGCCGATAAATTACTCGATTCGGCTCTAAAGAAACGACGTTTTGGCGGCCGGAGCATGGGTGAGCGACTGGTTTCAGCTCAGCACAGTTTAACCAATAACGACGGCATCTGGTTTGCTCATAATCTGTGCAAAAAAATAATAACTGATTCAGATACCCGGTTAAAAGAAGTTGATGTTAAGGCGGCACTGGTAGCTTACCGACAGGCCTTAAAAGACATAGGAGCTCTGCCAAATGGCGACCTCAAAGACGCCTAAGCCTTATAAAGCGACGATTGGTATTGAGTGCCATGTTCAGCTCAAAACCAAAACTAAGCTATTCGCGGCAATTGACAATGATGCCCGTGAGTCACCACCCAATACTTTAATTAGTTATATTTGTTTGGGTATGCCTGGTGCTCTGCCGGTGCTTAATTCCGAAGCAATTCATCTGGCCACAAAAGCCGCCCTGGCACTAAATACCAAACCGCAGCACTTTAGTAAATTTGACCGAAAACATTACTTTTATCCTGACCTGCCAAAAGGCTATCAAATCACCCAATTCGACCAGCCAATTATTATTGGCGGACACGTCGACATTATGGTCAATGGTCAGTCCAAAACTATCAAAATAACACGGGCCCATTTGGAAGAAGACGCCGGAAAAAGTACTCATCCGACCGGTAAAGATTATAGTTTGATTGATTTAAACCGAGCTGGTACACCACTGCTTGAAATTGTCAGCGAGCCTGATATGCAGTCGGCAGCTGAAGCTAAAGCTTATACCAAAGAGCTCTACCTGTTGATGCGTTACGCCGATGTTAGCTATGCGGACCTTTTCTACGGCAACATGCGTTTTGATGTTAACGTTAGTGTCAGCCAAACCGATCAGCTTGGCACTAGAACTGAAACTAAAAACTTAAATAGTTTTAGGTCAGTCGAAAAAGCTGTTGAGTATGAAATCAAGCGCCAGACAGAATTACTCAAAAAAGACGAGGTGATCATTCAAGAAACTCGAGGCTGGGACGATGCTAAGCAAAGGACTTTCTCTCAGCGCACCAAAGAGGATGCTCACGATTATCGTTATATGCCAGAACCGGACGTACCACCGATTGAACTCGACGATAAGTATATTGACAAGGTTGAACTAGAAATGCCGACGCTGCCTGAAAAGTGGCGTAAAAATTTGAAAGAACTGGGTTTAAATGAGGACCAAATTGAGATACTCTTAATGGCCGAATTGGATTCTGATATTAAGTTCCTAAAAAGTCTCCAGTCACAAATCGATCAGCCCGAACCGGCAAAATTTTTAGCCAACTGGTACGTTAACATTTTGATCCCGTTGGCCAGCGAGGGTAGAATCAAATTAACTGAGGACAACCATTTGAGCCTAGAGTTAGAAGTTTATAAGTTGGTAAGCGCTAATAAGTTGAGCTCCACGGCGGCCAAGAACCTATTTATTGAAATAGCTAAAACCGGTAAGGTGCCTGATGACCTGGAAACCTACGCCCAAAAGCAAGGCTATATCCAAGTGTCTAACGTCGATGAGATTACTGGGATTGTAAGAAAAGTCTTGGCCGATAACCCGAAGGCTGCTGAAGATGTCAAAAACGGCGAAACGAAAGCTATCGGATTCCTTGTTGGA
>CAZHVB010000044.1:0-4150 GCA_964535365.1 uncultured Candidatus Saccharibacteria bacterium
ATTGAGGGGAGGTTTAGGTTAGCATCTGGGGTTGAGGCGAATCTAAAACTAGATTTAGAGCGTTTGCTTGACTATCCATCCCAGTTCATAACTGTGGTGGATTCTTTAGCTAATCATCCGTGCGTGAGTGGATCGGATGTTCTGCTGGCCGTACACAAAGGAGCGCAAAGGTTATTTTGGCCAGTACTGGCTGAGCGACTAGGCCTGCCTCTAGCTCAGCTGGAACGCCCAACCAGTGATTCCTCACGATATGACTTTCGTTTCGTTTCGGCCGCCGACCAAGAAGCGGCCAGGTCCGCGAAGCAACCTTTGATTATTGAAGACGTTGTAACCACGCTAGGTTCTGTAGCTGGGATTGCAAAGTTACTGGACTGGCATAATCAGAACATTCGCTCGCTAGCGGTATGGCTAAGGGGTGACGTTAACCCTGAATACCGACGCTATGTAACTGACCACTATCTGGTAGAGGAAGCTGTTCCATTAAGTTAGGTCATGGTTTTAACAAATGCAATTATTGACTAAGAAATTATGATGTATAGGCGCCAGTTCGTTTCGCTTAATCGGGTGGAGCTTTCACGTTCAGCGCTACTTAATAATTTTGATATTTTGCGAGCCCTAGGCCCAGGCGAAGTGATCCCAGTATTAAAAAGTAACGCTTACGGACACGGTGCCAAGGAAGTAGCAAAGATACTAAATGACCGGCCAATATCTCTCATTGCGGTTGATAGCTATCCGGAAGCACTGGCTCTCATGGGCTTAAGCAAAGCCAAGTTCTTAGTCATGGGGGCGATCGATTTAGCAAATTCTGATTGGATCGATACCAACCGCTGCGTCTACGTAGTTCAATCTAAGTCGGTCATCGATAAACTTGGCAAGCGGCGCGCACCAGTTAACCTGCACCTAGAGATCGATACTGGTATGCACCGCCACGGAATTGACCTTACTGAGCTGACCAGCGTCCTACGCCCGCTAGCTTACTATCGCAACCTGAAACTTGATGGGGTTATGACTCATTTATACGATGCCGATACGAGTAACGAAACGAATACTATACGGCAGACAAAACTTTTTGATGCGGCCGTCGAAAAAATATTGAAAGCTGGTTTTAGACCAAGCTACATTCACATTGCCCAAACCGCCGGGGTAGCTAAAACCCAGTCGCGCCACGCTAACGCTATTCGCCCAGGTATTGGTTTATATGGTATTAACCCGCTAGCGCATGACGACCCGGCGCACGCTAAACTTTCCAAACTTAAGCCAGTCATGAAAGTAATTAGTAGAATAGGTCGGGTCAGGCTCATTAAAGCTGGCGATAGCGTTGGCTATAACGCTACGTTTACGGCTAAACGCAAAATGCGCATTGGTGTTCTACCGTTCGGCTATGCCGAGGGCTTGCCGCGTAGCCTGAGTAACGCAGGCGCGATGAAAGCTGGTAGCACCTACCTACCAATTATTGGTAAGGTCTGCATGAACCACGCAACTGTCGATTTGAAAAATACCAATCTTAAAGAAGGCGACGAGGTGACGGTTATTAGCGATAACACCAAGGATCGTAATTCGGTTGATGGCTTTTGCCGTGACTTTAAGTTCTTTAATTATAGGTTTGTAACTGCAATTAATCAGACTATTCATCGACAGATAGTTAACTAGCTCCGTAGCGCTAAATAGTTTTGTAGCCGGGGAAGAAATCGGTCTTAATTAATTCATCTGGATGATTTTGACCAAGTAGCTGCTGCTTGAAAGATTCAATCATCGGCTCCGGGCCAGAAAGATAAACTAGCTTGCCGCTTATGCCACCAGCCAGTTCGGCAATGCGCCGCCCGTCTAACTGGCCCGATGGGCCAATCCAGTCAGATTCGGGTTGGCCGATGATGTATGTAACTTTCAGCCAAGGCTGACCGTCAAATAAATCGCGAAAAGCTACTTCCTCGATCGTGTTAGCGGCATAAAGCAGTTGGATTGGCCGCGTTTTTTGGCTATCAACTAGATATTTGATGATGCTGCGAAACGGGGTGACGCCGATGCCACCCGCCACAAATACCAAGGGCTGGCTTTTATCATCCGGTAAAATAAACGATCCGCGCGGTTCACCCATTTCAAGCTCACTACCAATTGGCAAGTTGGCTAAATGTTTTTTGAAGCTACTGCCCTGATCACTTAATTTAGTGGTGATGGTTAGCTCGTTCTCGGTTGGTGAAGACGAAAGTGTAAAAAACCGCCGTGTACCCCGATCGTCCGCTGCCTCGTGCGGTAAATTGAGCGTTATGAACTGGCCGGCGACCTGTTTGATTTTCCCTCTCGGTCTAAAGTGAAAACTAAAAATCTGGCGCGCGGTTGGCGTTTTACCTAAAAAGCGGACTTTTCCCACCTAGTCTCCTAGGGTAGCTTTGATTCGATCGGCCACTTGCTTAGGGGTCATATCGGCTTTAACGATAAAGTCGCTAATCCCAAACTGCTTAACTTCATCTGAAACTTCACTTTCGCCCATATTGGTCAGAACAATTACTTTTATCTTCTTACCCCACGCCTGCTTGCGCAGTCTTTTTAACATTTCCATACCGTCCATCTCCGGCATCATCAGGTCGAGTAAAATAATAGTCGGCTTAAAGGCTTGGGTTATGGCTAGACCGTCCTTGCCATTACCAGCCGTTTCAACCTGATAGCCTTCAGACTCAAACTTCATGCGGTACATTTGAACAATAGCTACGTCGTCTTCGATGATTGCGACCTTTGCTTTATCAGCCATATGCTTAAATGTAAGATATTAGACCGCCGTTCGCAAACTGATATCTCGGTTAACTTATTGAATGGTTATGGCCTTTCAAGCGGGTTTAGCGAAACTATAAATTTTTTTCATGATCACTTGCGGCGAATGGCCGACGGCTTTGTATGGCCGACCAATGCTGACGCTTGCATCGCGAAAACGATGCTGGCGTTTGCGCCAATGGATATGAATTGGCAGAATTTGCACGCCAGGCAATCCAGCCAGCACACCCACTCCGGACTTTGGAGTTGTTTGGTTGGGTAAGGTACGTCGTCCTTCTGGAAAAATTAAAAGCGTGTAGCCGCTTTTCATCAATTTAACGGCGTAGTCTATACCACTTCTGGGATTGTTTGCTTCGCGTCGGGCAGGAAAACAACCTAAAGCGAACAAAAAAGGCTTGAGCGGTGAATGCATATAGCCGTTAGCCACCATGAAACGAATCGGCGCGAGGCGACGGAAAATTACTCTTGGCAGGGCGCCACAAATAATGAATGGGTCAGCCATGCTTTGGTGGTTTGCAACTATCAGTAGGGGTAAATATCTAACATTGCCAACCCCTAACATCACCACCCTATTTTTTACCAAAGCTATATTGAGGGTTCGGAAAAAGAGGTAAATAACCGTTTGAGAAACCAGAAATAATGTGTCTGTCAGCTGATTCATAATGTAACTATAGAGTATAATCAGAATAGTTTAGTTTTAAGATTGGTTCAAAATTAAAATGAATCTTAATAAAATCAGGCGACTTAAGTACGTCAACCGAAAGAACGCACTAATTCTATTAGTAATTGGATCTTTGTTATCCATATTTTTAACGCCATTATCACGGGTCAAACAGGAAGTTACATCAAATTTACCCTGGGTGGCTGCCGGTACAATACTAACTGAAACTATGTTCATTGTTGGTCTTGGAATTATGGCGTGGGAGGCGGAGGAAGAATTGGGTAGAAATCCGCTGCTTTGGCGCAAAAGGATTCATAAGGTAATCAACCACTTGGTGACAACAAAAGCTTTTTGGGTCGGGTTTTGGGTGAATGCTGCAGGTGCCCTAGGGACTGCAATAATCGTTGGGTTGTCAGTTATTCTTACATTTCCAGTTCAAAGCTGGGGCTTGCTGTGGGTGCCCGCGCTAGATCTGGCTGCAACTATTACTATCAGGGCTTCTGCGATTGGTGCAATTGGTGCAATAAAGTGAGGGAGCTTAAAGTCGGCCTGCTAAAAGTACGACTTGCCCGCCAGTCGGATATCAAGCTATATATCGAAATACAAAAAGTTGAGTGGAAGCAATCGGCTGTCGCCAGGGATCAGGCTAGGAGTAGATTCAGGATTAATCCTGCTGGAATATTAATTGCCGAAGACGGTGAACGCGTGGTTGGTTCTATTACT
>CAZHVB010000045.1:0-4109 GCA_964535365.1 uncultured Candidatus Saccharibacteria bacterium
ATAAGAAATTTGAATTCGATGAATCAAATTGGAAACTTATATCGTCTGATAAGTTTTTGGCCGATGACAAAAATCCTTTTGGCTATGAAATCCAAGAGTGGGTTAAAAAATAAGCGGTTTAGCCATTTTTGATATAATCGGGTTATGACAAAATTGCTGGGAAATGTACAAGTCCGCTTGTGGCTGGCGATCGTAGGGGTAGCGACACTGGTCCTGGGTGCTAGCTATGCAATGGTTCAGCAATCTACCCGCTTATCTGCTGATGATCTGCCCCGTTCTACAGCTCAGGTAGCCAAACAACAGCTACAAGCCGGTTCCAGCGCTACGGATGTAGTCCCAACCCTAAAAACTGACCTCATCACCGACACTTCAGCTTTTATAATCATCACTGATAGCTCCAAGCATGTGCTGGCTAGCTCGGCCACCTTAAATAGCCACACGCCTCTACCGCCAAACGGAGTGTTTAGCTTTACGAATGTTAACGGTAGCGATCACTTCACTTGGGAACCCCAAGACGGAGTACGAGTAGCCACAAGAGTTGAAAAATACGGTAAAACACCGGATGATGGTTTTATCATAACCGGCCAATCGCTCAAGCCCTATGAGGACAGAATTTCAATCTACACCCAAATCGCCGGCGCCGCCTGGCTGGCCGTACTAGCCTGGAGCTACTTGCTAATACTTCTGCCCAAAACCCGTACTCAAACCCGTACAAAGTCCAAATAGCATCCCTACGTGCGATAATTAAACGGTGAGTGAGTACACCGAGGCTCTTGAGGGACTAAATAAAAAACAACTATCTGCCGTCGAGCAAATTGACGGCCCAGTTTTAGTTATTGCCGGGCCGGGCACTGGTAAAACCCAGCTACTAAGTACTCGAGTAGCTCACATTATCAATACAATTGATATATCCCCCTCAAGCATTCTTTGCCTGACGTTCACTAACAAAGCGGCCGTCAACATGAAAGACCGGGTTAATAAAATAGCCGGCCAAGCTGGCGCATCGGTAGAGGTCTCCACATTTAATACTTTTGCCGGCGATATCATGAATTCCTATCCGGATTATTTTTGGAATGCCGCCAGCCTATCAATTGCCCCCGAATCTCTACAGCTCGATATTATTGAATCGATAGTGTCCAAACTGCCGCTGGACAACCCGTTATCGCTCAAGTTTGCCGGGCAATTTACTCTACTAAACGACATTCAAAATTCTATAAAATTAGCTAAAGACGCCGGCTTAACGCCAGCAAAACTCCAGGCAATCATTGCCGGCAACCTAGCCTATATTGATGTGGTCGAGCCGCAAATGATTGAAATAACCAGTGAGCGAGTCAGTGCGAAGAGTTTGGGCAAGTTACAAAATCAAGTCGGTCAATTGCCTAAAATGGGCATAAAGACTGACATAGCGCCGCTGGTTCCGCTATCAATAGTCATTCAAGAGAGTTTGGACCAAGCAATCATCAAGGACGAAGCTAGCGGTAAGGCCAGTCACACCAGCGCATGGAAAAAACGCTGGGTACAAACCGTAGACGGACAAAAAGGCATGTTTGACGACCGTCGCCGCAACGACTGGTGGTTGCAACTGGCCGAAGTCTACGACAGTTACCGTAGCGCTCTTCACGAACGAGGTTTTTACGATTACGCCGATATGCTAGTTGAAACGATATCCCAGCTAGAGCAAACCCCCGAAATACTGGCCGATATCCAGGAACGCTACAACTACGTAATGATTGATGAATTCCAGGACACCAACCCGGCCCAGATGAGACTAGCCCACTTAGTCGCTGACCACCATACTGCCAACGGCAAGCCCAATCTTATGGCGGTAGGTGACGACGATCAATCTATCTACAAGTTCAACGGTGCCGAGCTAAACAATATGCTGGATTTTAGGCGTAGCTATGCAACCGCCAAATTTATAGTCCTGACTGATAACTACCGTTCCAGCCAGGCTGTTCTGGACCAGTCTAGCAAAATCATCGAGCAAGCCGACAGCCGGCTGGTAAGTATCGATAGCTCCCTCAATAAAGACCTGGTGGCAGTTAATCCACCCAAACAGAATGGTGAAATTAGCGCCAAATCATTTTCATCACGGGAATTACAGCTTAGCCAAGTCGGTCGGCGGATAAAGGCTGCCTACCAGCCGGATTTATCAATTGCGGTTTTGGCCCGCAGCCACGATAGCCTCATCAGAATGACGGGGGTGCTGCAGGGTCTGGAAGTACCGGTTCGCTACGAGCAGCAGAGTAATATTTTAAACCACGAGATAGTAGCGCAAACGTACTTGCTGATGAAATTACTGCTAGCCATCCAGCGCGGCAACAAACCAGAGACTGATTCGCTCTTGCATCAGGTAATCCGTCACCCGATGTGGGGTGTGCCGTCAAGAGTATTGTGGCAAATGGCTTTGGATAACGCCTCCAAGCCTAACTGGCTAAACAGTTTGCTGGCCAGCCCAGAAGAGCGTTTACAAACCATAGGTAACTGGCTATTGTGGCAAGCTCAAGCTTCGGCCGACCAGCCGCTAGCAATCACGGTTGAACAGCTGCTCGGCCTAAGGCCGGCCGGCGACTTCAGCTCTCCCTTGCGCAACTACTTCTCCAAAGCTTCTGCCGAAAATCCAAACCGATATTTCCAGGGTTTATCAGCTATCCAGCTGCTGCGCTCGCTGGTTCACGAATTCTCAGCCGGTCAAAACCCGAGCGTCGGGGATTTTATCAGGTTCATTGACATTAATCGCGAAAACAACCGGGTCGTGGCCGATGAGTCGCCGTTTATTACTGGCAGCCACGCGGTACAGCTGCTAACGGTCCACAAGGCCAAGGGCCTGGAGTTTGACCAGGTGTACATTATTGATGCTATAGATAATAACTGGCAGCCCAAAAAAGGTGGCCGTAAACCGCCAGCTAATTTGCCCCTGCGCCGAGCCCAGGATGACTTTGATGATTTTGTACGTTTAATGTATGTGGCTGCTACCCGGGCAATCTCTTCTTTGTACGTTAGCGCCTACCACCAAGACCACGCCGGGCAGGCGGTAGCCATAAGTTCCATCGTCCAAAACGCCTTTGATGTCCAGCAAATAACCGAAGACAGTCAGCCTCAGTTGATAGAAGTTATCGAGGAAAACCTGCGCTGGCCGGATTTGGCTGGCGGGTTAGAGCGCGAGATGCTCAAATCCCGGTTAGAAACCTACAGCCTAAGCGTTACCGCGCTGCTTAATTTCCTAGATGTCACCAAGGGCGGGCCGCAATATTTCAAAGAACGTAACCTGCTCCGGCTACCGGAGTCCAAAACTCCCAGCCTGTCATTCGGTACGGCGATACATAGTGCTTTGGAATTTGCTCAAAAACAAACCAACAAAGAAAGCTTTAGTTTAGCGGCAACCCAAAAACAGTTTAGCGAGGCACTAGACAATGAACAGATGGTCGAGACCGATTTAAACCGTTACGACAAACAAGGCCAGCGGTTGCTAAAGCGCTTATTCGATGATTATAAATACCAGTTGCCGGCCAACAGCTTGCCCGAGCAGAATTACAAAAATATTCGGCTTAGTAAAGCTATAATCGGTGGCAAGCTGGACAGGGTAGACCGCCAAGATGGCAGCTTATGCATAGTTGATTATAAAACCGGCCGGCCGCTAGCCAACCTAAACACTAACGATAAAACCCAAGCCATCAAAGCCTACAAGCACAAGACCCAGCTAATTTTCTACGCTCTGTTGGCTTCAAAGCACCCGTCGTTTCGTCAATCAGACAAAATCGAATGCAGGATGGTCTACGTTGAAGCTGACAGCCCACAACGTCTTAGCTTAGCTTACCAACCGACCGGCGATGATATAGCTAAGCTCACTAGGCTTGTAGAGTCGGTTTGGACAAAAATTATCAACCTGGACTTGCCCGACATCAGCCAATATACGCCGGATATAGATGGCATCAAACAATTCGAGGCTGACCTAATCAAAAACGCCCGGTAAAACCGGGCGTTTAATTTTATTTTAGTAAACTTATTTCTTTGAAGTCTTTTTCTTGCGAACAGTAGTTCGTTTAACAACTACGCCAGAACGGAATAGAGTGGGGGTTGGTAAAAAAGTAAGTGCGGGTGGTGATATG
>CAZHVB010000046.1:0-3964 GCA_964535365.1 uncultured Candidatus Saccharibacteria bacterium
TGACTTTGTGGCCACTCACCATAAAAAGCGCTATTACGGTGGAATTGCGCGCGACTGGACGTTTGGTTTCACGCCTCTGCTTAACCGGCTAGGCGCGAATATCAGCCGTCAGCTGGAAAGTGGCTCGGTTCATCTAAATCCCGAAGTGCATGAGCCCTCCTTAGAGCAAATGGTTAAAAGCTTGCTAGCTCCTGCCAACAACAGCCTAGCCATCGTCGGCGAAACTGGTGTCGGTAAAACAACGTTAGTTATTCGCTTGCCGATAAGTTACTAGCAGCTGATTTTTTTGAGTCGCAGCTGAAGTATCACCAAGTTTTTAGTTTGAACGCTAGTACGCTTTTGTCGCTGGCTCAAAATCAAGGTGATTTGGAGAACTTAGTGATCAGCCTTTTGAATGAGGCGATTCGCGCTAAAAACATCATTCTGTTTTTTGATGACGCGGCTGTCTTTTTTGGAGATCAAACCGGTGAGGTTAATTTGACGCACATCATCCAAGCGGTGCTAGAACAAGCAGCGGTGCGCTTGATCTTTGCTTTTAGGCCAAGTGACTGGCAAAAACTGTCCGCCGCCGCGCCGCAGCTGACTAGCTTATTAAGTTATCAGGTGATTGGTGAACCACCACAAGCTGAAACCCTTATGGCATTAGAAGATCAAGTGCTGTCAATTGAGGCCGCTAGCCGCACGGTTATTACTTATAAAGCCATCAAAGAGGCTTGGACGCTGGCCGACCGCTACGCAAGTGATCAGGCTTTGCCCGGCCGGGCGACTAATTTGTTAATCGCGGCCACTAAATTTACTGATAGCAGCTTAGTGACGGCGGTATCGGTGCAGCAAGCAGTTGAAGCTACTAAAGGAGTCAAGGTTCAAGAGGGTAGCACGCTTGAAAAAGATCAGCTGTTGCATCTAGAAGTCGCCATCCATCGGCGCATGGTCAATCAAGATCAAGCAGTTAAGGTGGTGGCTGATGCTTTGCGCCGGGCGCGGGCTGGAGTGCAGGATAGCAAGCGGCCCGTCGGCAGTTTTTTGTTTTTAGGTCCAACCGGTGTTGGTAAAACCGAGTTAGCTAGAGCCTTAGCGGCAGCCTACTTCGGGGGCGCCCAAAAGCTGATTCAGCTTGATATGACTGAATATGCCACCGAAGACGCCGTGAACCGCTTGCTGAGTGGTAGCTTAGACCAAAGCGTCAGCGCCCCGTTCTTAGATCGAATCCGCCGCCAACCGTTTAGCGTGTTGGTGTTCGACGAAATTGAAAAAGCCCACCCAAAAGTTATTAACTTGATGCTGCAACTTTTGGAAGAGGGGCGTCTGACTGATCGCGCTGGTCAAGCTGTATCTTTCAGTGATGCTATAGTGATTGCGACATCAAACGCCGGGGCGGACGCGATTCGTCAGCGCATTGAAACTGGCCAAAAGTTAACCGACTTCAGCGCCCAGTTCATCGATGCGCTGATTAATCGCAAAGAGTTTTTGCCAGAGCTAATCAACCGCTTTGACGAAATTGTGCTATTTAGGCCGCTTGCAGCTAGTGAGCTGGGCCAGATTGTTAAGCTGATTATGGCAGAGGTGAACCGGGCACTAGCTAAACGGCAGGTTAAAGTTGACCTGACGCCAGGGGCCGCTAGCTGGCTAGCGGCCCACGGTAATGATCCGCGCCTGGGTGCTCGGCCTTTGCGACGAATTATCCAGCGTTCGGTAGAAAATGTGGTAGCCAAACGTTTACTTTCCGGCGCGCTCAAGCCCGGCCAAACCGCTGTTTTAGATACTCCTGAACTTGCCCAAGAGCGGTCTTAAGGTAGTACAATAAACTTAAGATGGAAACGGTTTTGTTGATTGTTGCAATCGCGGTGATGGTGGTCGGTTTTACGGCCGTCCTCGCCGCACTATTAAAGCGCCGCGACGACACAGCTCTTGGCCTATTGAAACAGGATATGCAGGGAATGAGCGGGCAGATTACGGCTACTACCAAGGAAATTAACGATCGGCTCAACCAAGCAGCCAACTATATGCTGGGTGTCCAAAAAGGCCTGGGTGAAATGCAGGAGATTGGCCGCAACATGCGCGAGCTGCAGGAATTTTTGCGCTCGCCTAAGCTGCGCGGTAATGTTGGTGAAAAAGTGATGCGTGATCTATTAGAACAGATGATTCCTAAAGGCAATCTGGATTTTCAGCACGGCTTTAAGAGTGGTGCCAAAGTGGACGCGATTATTAAAACCCGTAACGGTCTTATCCCGATCGACGCCAAATTCCCGATGGAAAACTTTAACGCCGCCGCTAAAGCTAAAGAAGAAAGCGCTAGGGCCAGCTTTTTGCACGAATTTGCCAAAGATGTTCGTAGACATGTAAGTGATATTGGCCGTAAATACATTTTGCCAAGCGAAGGTACGGTTGATTTTGCGCTGATGTATGTGCCAAGCGAAGCGATCTATTACGAAATTATTTCAAGCGATGAGCTATTAAATATAGGCGCCGATCAGTCGGTCTACATTGTTTCACCCAATACCTTTTATTACTTTGTTAAAACCATCATGTTGGCGCTTGAGGGCGAAAAAGTGGAAGAGCGGGCTAGATTGGTGCTGCAGGCGCTGCGTGGCATTCAGCAGGACGCCCGGCAGTTCGGTGATGAACTTGGGGTGCTAGACGGTCATTTAACACGGGCCAAACGGTCTATGGAAGGGGTGAGTGCCAGCTATGGTAGACTTGGTTCTAAGATAGAATCAACTAATCAATTGCAATCAGATACCGTTGAGCGAATCGAGGAAGTGACTAAAATCGGAGAAAAGCAGTGAAACGTGTTTTAAGTGGTATTAAACCAAGCGGTGAAGTTACGCTAGGTAACTATTTGGGTGCCATGAAACGCTGGGCCGAAGAGCAAACAGGGCAAGAGAATTTCTATTTTGTGCCAAACTTGCACGCTCTAACTACGGCTAGGGGCCAGGCGGATTTGCGCCAACACACACTTAGCGCTGTGGCCTGGCTGCTAGCTATGGGGATTGACCCTAAAAAATCGGTTATTTTTGTGCAGTCACAGATTCCGGTCCATTCAGAGATGACATGGATATTGAACAACTTTGTTACCATGGGCGAGTTAGCGCGCATGACCCAATTTAAGGATAAAAGTCATAAAGCTAGCAGTGAAGGCCAGCTGGTGGGTCTGTTTGATTATCCGGTGTTAATGGCGGCCGATATTCTGCTGTATGATGCTGATGAGGTCCCTGTGGGTGAAGATCAAGTGCAACACGTTGAGCTGACGCGCGATATCGCTAAAAGGTTCAATAATCTATACGGTCAGACATTTAAACTACCAAAAGCGACTTTGCAGAAAACCGGTGCCAGGATCATGAATTTACAGTATCCAGAGCGCAAGATGGATAAAAGCGACAAAGACCTATCTGGGGTTATTCTGCTGGCCGATGATCTAAGTGTCATTGATCGTAAGATGAAACGTGCGATTACGGATTCGGGGAATGAGGTGAAGGTGTCTTCTGGTAAACCCGCAATCTCAAACCTTATTACTATATTTTCTCTAATTACAGGCAGAACCATAGAATCAATCGAACACGAATACGGAGATTTGGGATATGCTCACTTCAAGCTTGATTTAGCCAAAGCGGTTGTCGATGCTATCAAACCACTTCAAGAGAAATACCAAAAGCTAATGGCTAATGAAAAGGAACTTTTAGGGGTTATCGAGGCTGGAAATGCCAAAGCCGAAGCCATAGCCAGTACGAAACTAGAACAAGTAAAACAAAAATTAGGGTTACTATAACAGATTAGTTATTGTAAAAAACACAATAATAAATTGCCTTAAGCATCTTGACATGGTGTGGTAGGTATGATAGGATTTGCGCATTGCTTTTACCGCCAAGAGCGGAAAGTAAAACCAAAAATGCCATAAAAAAACGACTCGGTCAGGCAAAATTGAACTGGAACCAATATTTGTTCGAATTTAATTTTGCCTTACCCA
>CAZHVB010000047.1:0-3945 GCA_964535365.1 uncultured Candidatus Saccharibacteria bacterium
ATACGGTATGCACATTCTACTATATTACATTGTCTCTGTCTTTGAGATGGAGACTTTGTAATCCCTTCAAACCTTCTCCGCCTTCCGCTTTAACCGGCGGATGAGGCTACTCGCCCTAGGCGAGACGACCATCCACAAGTGGGGCCGTTTTAGTCGGGAAG
Organism: uncultured Candidatus Saccharibacteria bacterium; assembly: GCA_964535365.1. GTDB lineage: Bacteria > Patescibacteriota > Saccharimonadia > CAZHVB01 > CAZHVB01 > CAZHVB01. The sequence goes on from CAZHVB010000047.1 coordinate 162, forward strand.
CGCTTGAAGGGTGATTATGAGACCTCAAGGTTCCCCACCCCCTTGAGGTCTCATTTATTTTATAGGTCAATTTGGTAGCTCGCGGCAGTTAACTTAGCGTTAGCAAAGTCAGTTATAAGCTGATTAGTCTTGGTAAAAATAGCTACTAATCGGTCTTGTTCATTTGGGCTAAAGTTTTGCAGGACAAAGTCAGCGGTAGCAACCTGGCCGTTCGGTCCGATACCGATACGCAGCCGCCAAAACTGCTGGCCTAACCTGTCGATTAATGATTGCACGCCCTTATGGCCAGCGCTTGATCCTTCAGCCCGAACCCGAATTTGGCCGAATTTAAGATCAATATCATCGTGAATTACTGGTATATCGGCGGCTTCGCCAAGGTTTTCAAGCAGACTATAAATTTCGCCGCTACGGTTCATGTAAGTCAGAGGTTTTACTATCAGGATCGGTTGACCACCGATGGCTGTTTTTAAGACTACGGCACTATTTGACGTGTCAAAATTACCGAGCCGGTTAGTAGCGACGAACCGGTCGAGCGCCAGCCAGCCGACATTGTGGCGCGTCAGAGCGTATTCGGTGCCAGGGTTACCCAGCCCAATAATGTATTTCATATTCTTATTGATTGCCTTCGGATCTAAACGATAGTGTAATCGGCGTACCGGTTAAGTCAAAACGGAAGCGCAACTGATTTTCTAAGTAGCGTTTGTATGACCAGTGCAGATAGCTGGTCTGGCTACCAAAAATAGTCACGGCTGGCGGATTGGTGCCGGTTTGGGTGATGTACTTTAATTTCGGTTGGCGATTTTTCAAACCAGCTGGCGGCTGGTGGCTAACGGCGGTTTGCAACAGTTGATTGAGTTGACTGGTGGCTAGTTTCTGCCCGCGGTTTTGCTTTACTTTCTGGCAGAGACTGGGCAGTTTAGCAACGTTAGTACCTAAACTAGCTGAGGTAAAAATCAGCGGTGCCCAAGCGCTAAAAGCAAACAGTTGCTGCATGCGGTTTTCGATGATGGTGCGTTGTTCGGCTGGCTGCTCGACCGTGTCCCACTTGTTGATTACTAAGATCAAGCCTTTGCCGGCGTCTTTAACGAGGCCGGCTAGTTTTTGATCTTGGCTGGTTTGTTCACCGGGCTCAAGGACTAAAGCTACCACATCGGCCTGGTCGATGGCCCAAAGACTACGCATGTAGCTGAATTGTTCAAGCGGTGTACGCTTGAACGGCCGGCGGATGCCGCCAGTGTCGAATAAACTGATAGCTGAGTCACCTAGCTTCAGGGTAACGGTTTTGACATCACGGGTGGTATGGGGCAGGCTTGAAACTAAAGCTTGCTGTTCGCCAGCCAGCGCATTAAATAGTGACGATTTGCCAACGTTTGGTCGGCCGATTAGGGCCAGTTTAGTAGCTTTTATAGGCTTAATTTTGGCATTGGGTAGTAGTTGATTAATAGCTTGTTTTAGCTCGCTAAAGCCAAGATTGTGATGGGCGCTGACGCCGACGACAGTTTTTATACCAAAACGCTCGGCGGCTGCGGGTAGTTTAGTCGGGTTTAGATCGAGTTTATTAACAACTAAAATGACAGGTTTACCGGTTTTGAGCAGCTGCCTGGCTAGCTCACGGCTGGATTGGTTGATAGTAGTTTTGGCGTCAATCACCAGTAAAATAATGCTCGCTTCAGTCTTGACTTTGGTCAAGCCCTGATCAAGCGCTCGGTAAAGCTGTTTTGGTTGAACGCTCGCGGCTAGTTTTTCACCAGTGCCAGCGGTATCAACCAGGTGGTAAGTTTTATGGCCGTCGGTCAATAATTGTTCGACGCTGTCGCGGGTAGTGCCACTTTCTCGTGCCACGACGGCGTGACGGCTGCCGACTAAGCGATTAAAAATACTTGATTTTCCAACGTTGGGCTGGCCGATAATGGCCACCGTTGGCAATACATCTGCCATCTCTTTAGTTTAGATTAGTTATCTTACTCTAGTATAGCGCTTGATCTTAGGCGGTGGAACTGGTGTCTTTGGCGCTTTGATCGGCGGCTGGCCCAGGGTTAGCTTCGGCCTGGTCGCCAAGGATATGGCGAGCGGGGTTTGTATCTGATCCGGGACTTACATTTGAAGTGCTACCAAGCACTTCTTTAACCGTTTTAACCACGTCCTCGAGTGTAATTTGTGACTTGATCAAAAAGCGATCAACGCCCAATTGCTCGCCACGGTCACGGTCGGTTTTTTGGCCTAGTGCCGTTAGGATGACGACGTGAATGTTGGCGGTTGACGGCGTGGAGCGTAGGATATCTAGTACATCAAAACCACTTATCTTAGGCATCATCACATCTAGTAAAATCAGTTCTGGTTTTTCTTTAACGGCTTTGGCCAGGGCCTCTTCACCATCGGCGGCTGACGCCACGTTGTAGCCCTCGGCTTCTAAGCGAGCAGCGTAGATTTCACGTAAATTAGCGTCATCTTCGACTAGTAGAATCTTTGCCATATCTTTTTTCAGTGCTTATGCTCATTCTACCTTATGGCTCAACTGTGATGCAATTAAGGGTTGCGGCTTGGTTGCTGGAATTGGTGCTGCTACCGTGGCTACTGGCGCTGGTTTTGCCAGGAGTGCTTGCGCCTTGGCGTAATCAAGCCGCGGCAAGCTAAACTTAAAAGCGCTGCCCACGCCTGTTCGGCTTTCTACCCAGATGCGTCCTTGGTACATTTCGATGATGGCACGACAGATATATAAACCTAGGCCAGTGCCGCCAATATTCCTGGTCTGTCTATTATCGATCCGATAAAATTTTTGAAACAAGTGCGGTATGTCTTCGGGCGCAATGCCGATACCGCTGTCCTCTACCCCGAAAGTTACTTTTTCGCTGTCGCCATCGAGTGTAATACTGACGTCACCTTGGTTAGTGAACTTGATGGCGTTGTCGATCAGGTTAATTAAAACTTCGCGGATCCGCTCTTGATCAGCATAGATATAGTACAGTGGGTGCAGTGTTTTGATGCTACCAACTTGGCCGTTGGCTTTTAGATTTAAGCCTAAGTTTTTGGCCTTGGCTTTAAAGCGCAGCTCGTCGATCACCTGATTGGCTAAACTGACGGCTTCAGTTGCTTCCGGGTGACTTGGCAATTTGCCTTCTTCGATACGGGTAATCGCTAATAGGTCTTGAAACAGCTTGCCCAAATGCTGAATCGAAGTTTGGGCTTTGGCTAGATAGTCGCGCGCTTTGTCATCAATTCTAGTTACTTTTGGGTTGAGAGCTAAGGAAATGTAGCCCTCGGTCGCTGCCACAGGGGTGCGCATCTCGTGGCTGGCGGTTGAGATAAACTCACTGCGCTGACGTTCGGAAGCTTTAGATTGAGTGATGTCTCTGAAAACCGCGATTGTGCCGGTTAGGTTACCGCTATCGTCAAAAATTGGCGAGATCAGTAAAGACAGCGGGATTTTCCGTTTCGAGCGGGTTGAAATAATGATGTCATCGCGGGCTAAGGTTTGGCGGCTAGCTATCACCTCGCTAAACGGGTCGTCACCACCGATTAAGCTATGGCCACTTTCGTCTGCTAGCGGCATAACGATGCGGTTATCAATGCCCTTAGCGTCGCTTTCGGGCCAACCGGTTAGCTGTTGGGCCGCCGGATTAATTAACTTGACCCTAGACTGTAAATCAACCACCATCACACCTTCGCCGATATAGTGCAGCAGAATTTCTGATTTAAGCTGCTCCTGGCTTAGTTTCTGGCTCAGTTCGTGGGCGGGGCTTTGCTTAGACGATTTGGTATGTTTAGAGTGCCATAACCAAAAACC
>CAZHVB010000048.1:0-3868 GCA_964535365.1 uncultured Candidatus Saccharibacteria bacterium
CGGCCGGCCGTGCTAGGCCAATACCCTCCAACAGCTGGTTTAATAGTTTACCGGCGGCACCCACAAACGGCCGCCCCTGTTCATCTTCAAATCGGCCAGGTGCCTCGCCGACAAACACGACTTTAGAGTTCGCGTCACCTTCGCCCGGCACCAGTTGGGTGGCGGTTTTAGCTAAGCCCGCCCCAACCCCATCCTTAATAATGTCAGCTGCAATCATTTTTAATAGTTTTGCCTTCTCGATAGCACTTTTTGTCATTTAGACGCTTAGAAAGGTTAGTTTCGTTCGTTTTTAGTACCAGGCTCTAGTGCCTTTTTAGATAACCTCACCCGACCACGGTCATCAACACCAACCACTTTCACTCGAATTTTATCACCTTCTTTAACAATATCCTCAACCTTAGCGACTCGGTATGATGCCAGTTCGGAAATATGCACCAAGCCTTCTTTGCCAGGTAACACCTCTACAAAAGCACCAAATTCGAGGGTTTTAACCACTGTACCGTCGTAAATCTGCCCAACCGCAAGTTCGGCTGTGATAGCTTCGATGGCGGCGATCGCTTTTTCTGCGCCACTAGCCTCAACGGCGCTAACAATTACCGTGCCGTCGTCTTTAATGTCAATTTCAGCGCCTGTATCGGCAATAATGCGGTTAATAGTTTCGCCGCCCTTACCAATCACTTCGCGAATTTTAGTTGGATTGATCTTAATGGTCGTAATTCTAGGCGCTGTAGCGGGTAGTTGCGGCCTGGGCGTAGCTAGGGTTGATAGCATGTGCTTTAAGATTAGCGCCCGGCCGGTTTTAGCTTGAGCCAAAGCTTCAGCCATGATTTTATGGGTGATACCTTTAACTTTAATGTCCATTTGTAATGCCGTGATGCCAGCTGACGTACCAGCCACCTTAAAGTCCATGTCGCCGGCAAAATCCTCGTCACCCATAATATCTGACAAAATGACGTATTTGCTGCCGCTTATTACTAAGCCCATGGCAATACCGGAAACCGGTTTAGTGATCGGTACGCCGGCGTCCATTAGGCTCAAGGTACCAGCGCAAACGCTGGCCATCGAGGTCGAACCGTTGGACGTCATGACTTCTGATACGCTTCTAATTGCATACGGAAACTCGTCTTCGGTTGGCAGCACCGCTTCAAGCGCTCGTTCGGCCAGTGCGCCGTGACCAATTTCGCGCCGGCCGGGCGATCTTAAGGGTCGCGTTTCACCGACGGAATAGGGCGGAAAATTGTAGTGATGCATAAAGCGCTTAGTGGTAGCCTCGTCCATAGTATCAACCATCTGGGCATAACTTGGCGGGGCGAGCGTGGTAACGTTCAATACCTGAGTCGTGCCGCGCGTAAAAATAGCCGAGCCGTGGGTTCTAGGCAGGATACTGACTTTTGAGCTTAATGGGCGGATATCGCCAGATTTACGCTTATCGGGCCGAACGCCTTCATCTAAAATAGCCTTGCGCACGTCTTGTTTAATCGCCGCTTCAAAAGCTTCAGCTACGTCGTTTTTACTGAACTGGCTAGCCGTCTCGTTCATATGCGCAATTGTTTCTTCACGCAAATTGTTAATCGCTTTGTGACGAGCGTAGTGGTCTTCGTGGCGTACCGCCGGACCGATTCTTTCCTGCAAAAAGGCGGCAATGCGCTTTTCTAGATCCTGGTCAACCAATTCAACTTTATGCTCCAGCGGTTGAACTTTGACCCGTTTGACTAACTCAACCTGCAAGTCGATCGCCGGCTGCATCGCTTTATGGGCTAGTTCGAGCGCCTTAACAATCGTCGGCTCGTCCACTTCTTTAGCACCAGCCTCAACCATCATAATGGCCTCGCCCGTGCCAGCTACGGTTAGGTCCAGTTTGCCTTCCTGGCTTTCAACTGTGGTTGGAAACGGAATTAAATTACCGTCAATCATGCCAATTTTAACGCCGGCGATAGGCCCTGCAAACGGGGCGCCACTTAAAGCTAGGGCGGCGGAAATTGCGATCATGGCAATAACGTCGGTATCATAAACCAAATCGGCACTCAAAACCGTGGCAATCGCCTGAATTTCGTGCCGATAACCTTTGGGAAACAATGGTCGGATCGGCCGATCGATTAGGCGGGCGGCCAAAGTAGCCTGTTCACTGGCCCGGCCTTCGCGTTTAATAAAGCGTGAACCGGAAATTTTACCGGCGGCGTACATGCGCTCTTCGTATTCCACGGTTAGCGGTAAGTAATCTAGATCGGTTGGTGTGTTGCCAATCACCACCGTACCAAGCACCACCGAATCGCCATAACGTACCGTCACCGCCCCGTTAGCTAGAAAAGCTAGCTCGCCGGTTTCAATCGTTAATTTACGACCGCAAAAGTCAGTTTCAAGACTGATTTTTTTACCCCCAAAGGGGTGAATAATTTCTGACATTAAGTTAACTTGCCTTTCTTTTGGTGTAGGTTGCAGGGTTTAGATCTTCCGAAGCTTTAGCACAGGAGATCTACTGCTCTGCCACTTACACTGGTTAACTATTTAGGCCGCCCTCAACTTCATTGCTCATTTTATTTCCTTAACCCCAATTTTTTAATCACTAACCTATACTTAGTAAAATCTCTCTTGGCTAAATAGTCAAGCAGCTTACGGCGCTTACCAACCAGTTGCAACAGACCGCGGCGGCTGGAGTGATCCTTTTCGTGTTTCTGGGCGTGCTTGGTTAGAGCAGTGATGCGGTTGGTTAAATTACCAATCTGCACCGCCGGCGAACCGGTGTCGTTCTTGTGTTCTTTCAAACCATCAAGTTCGGCCGCGGGTTCCGCAACTTTAGGTTTGGCGGCTTTAGCTTTCTTAACTGCCATGATGTCTCTACTATAACGGCTGAAGCCAGCACCGCCAAGTAACCGATAGTTATTTTGACTTTTGGTTGCTATTTTTAAGCCGGCGGGTTGATAGGTGGCGTGGCGCGGGTGGCATCGTCAACGGCTTTGCGCGCTGACTCAATATCTACTACTCGATCTCTGGGAGTGCTAGTTTCGGCGGGCGGCAAATCGGGAGCAGCCGAATCTGGTAGCGGCGAATGCACTTGGGAAATCGACGGAAACGGCACGTTGGGCGTGATCGGTGGTGGTAATGGCGGTGGTACAAAGGTTGACTGATCTTGAGGTGGGGGCGGTACGAACGGTGGCTGGGTCTGAGGTCCACCAGCCACTGAAGCGGGGGCTGAAACGACTGGGGGTGGTATAGCTGCGGGTGATGCCGGTACAACAGGCTTTGACGGCGGGCTTTCAAATTCGGCCGGCTTGGTTTGGGTTACAGGTAAACCCGGCGGAGCTTGGTCGGGTTTACGCACGCGGTGCCTAGCTTTGGCTGAAGGCCGACCGGGTTTAGGCTGCGGATGCGGCAAGCTTTGTTCTTTCGCGGGCAGTAGATCGTGGTTATTAGTGGCGGGTGGTTGATTGGCCGGTTTAGCTGGCGCTGCCGGAGCAATAGGCGCTAGTTCCTTAACAATCGTGACTTGATCAGCCCCAGCCGCTAACAACTGGGCGGCCATGGTCATTACTTTGGGCGTAGTGTTGGCACCGGTAAAGTGATTAGTCGAGGCAATAATGCCGGTTAATAAAGAGGTAGCGATTTGATTATCCAGCATCCCACTGGCTAGAGCCTCGGTTAAACTCATCATCATTTCGCTTAAAGACGTGGCTTGGGGGTCAGACCAACTCAAAGTTTGCACCTGCGTTTGCGTCGCTGGCATACCAGCATTGATGAAAACCAACCGCGACTTAGTAAGCAGCTCTTTTTGCTCAGCCACACCCTCATCCATATCATTAGCGTCAGCAGTACCCAAAGCCACTATGCCATCACAGTGGTAGTCACCATACGAAACGTGTACATCGTCTTT
>CAZHVB010000049.1:0-1761 GCA_964535365.1 uncultured Candidatus Saccharibacteria bacterium
CCAAGCCCAGCCAGGTGTGTTTTATCGCGACTTTGAAAAGGCTACACTCACTCGCCACGCCCTGATGCCACGCTACCCCGCGTCTAGAGAAATTTGCACGATCGGCGGCATGGTAGCTAATAATGCTGGTGGTGAGAAATCGCTGGAATACGGCAAAACCGAAAATTTTGTAAGCGAGCTTAAAGTAGTGCTAGCCGATGGCAAGGAATACCATCTAAAGCCGCTTAATAGAGACGAGCTTAAGCGTAAAATAGCCCAAACCGATTTTGAAGGCGAGGTGTATCGTAAAATGCACCATTTGCTGGAAACACACTACGACGAAATCAAGGCTGCTAAACCCAAAGTTAGCAAAAACTCGACCGGCTATAACCTGTGGGACGTGTGGGATAAAAAGGCTGGGATTTTTGATTTAACTAAACTATTTGTGGGCTCCCAGGGCACACTAGGCTTAGTCACCGATATCCGTTTCCGTTTGGTCGAAGCCAAACCGCACTCCGGACTATTGGTTTGCTTTATGAAAGATATAAGTAACTTGGGCCAAATTATCAACGAGGTGTTGCCACATCACCCGGCCTCGTTTGAGTCATTTGACGATAACACTCTTTATTTATCGCTCAAGTTTTTGCCTAGCTTTCGACGCACTTTAGGCTTAAAAGGCTTATTTAAGCTAATTGTCAGCTTAATTCCCGATGCGGTTTTACTACTGCGCGGTATCCCAAAGTTAATTTTGATGATTGAATTTACAGCCCAAACACCAGTGGAAGTAGAAACCAAAATCAACGCTATGCGTGAGGTGCTACGACCCTACGGTATGGCAATGGAGCGCGACGAAACCGAAGCCAAGAGTAAAAAATTCTGGATTATGCGTCGTGAAAGCTTTAACCTTTTGCGCTCCAAGGTTAAAGATAAACACACAGCACCATTCATTGATGATTTAGTGGTACCGCCCGAAAATCTAACGGAGTTTTTGCCCAAACTGCGGCAAATCATCAAAAAATATCGACTTCTAGCAACCATAGCCGGCCATATGGGGGATGGTAACTTTCACATCATTCCACTGATGAAAATCGAACGTAAATCAGAGCGGGCCAAGCTTGAACCGGCCATGCACGAGGTTAACGATCTAGTGCTAAAGTATGGTGGTTCGCTATCTGGCGAGCATAACGATGGCATGATTCGTGGACCGTGGCTAGAACAAATGTACGGGCCAAAAATAGTTGAGCTGTTTCGCCAAACCAAACACATTTTTGACCCCAAACACATTTTTAACCCGCACAAAAAAGCCAACGCCGATTGGCGTTTTAGTATGGATCATGTGCGCAAGCATTTTTAACTCGCAGCCTAAACATGCTACGCTTACAGCTAGAAAAAAATGAAACAAGTATTGATTTTGGGTGGTGGTTTTGGCGGCGTTAAAGCCGCTTTAAAACTGGCACGCCATGCCAATTTTCAAATTAAACTTATTTCTGATCGCGATTATTTTCAGTACTATCCAACGCTCTACCGTTCGGCCACTGGCCGCTCGCACATTGAATCGGCCATTCCACTAGTTGACATCTTTAAAAACCACTTAAACGTCGAGGTGGTTATCGACCAGGCGCTTAGCCTTAACCCTAAAACCAAAACTGTCAAAACTAAGAAAGGTAAGCTCTACGGCTATGACGAGCTGATTATCGCGCTTGGTAGTGTAACTAACTATTTTAGTATCAAGGGCTTAAGGCAATACTCTTACGGCATCAAGTCAATCAAAGAAGCTATGGA
>CAZHVB010000049.1:1771-3853 GCA_964535365.1 uncultured Candidatus Saccharibacteria bacterium
GACCGACGAGCATAAGCCTGATCTGAATTATGTAATTGTGGGAGGCGGACCAACTGGTATCGAACTGGCTGGCGCCCTGCTATTTTATCTGCGCCAAATTATGCGTTGGCATAAGGTTTGGCAAAAAAACGTTAGTATTGACTTGATCGAAGCCGCCCCACGTTTACTGCCGCGCTCACACCCCAAGGTTTCGGCCTGGGTAGCTGAGAGGCTCAAGAGTCTAGGTATTAACGTGATGGTTGGCCAAAGCGTTCAAGCCGAAACCTACAATAAATTAATGGTGTCGGGCCACGCCATTGCTACTAGAACCGTCATCTGGACAGCTGGCGTAGCCAATCACCCATTTTTCACTAACAACCAGCCACTTTTTAGGTTAGATGATCACGGTAAGGTAATGGTTTATCGTTTTTTGCGGGCCCGGTCACACATTTATGTACTGGGTGATAATGCCAACACACCCTATAGCGGCATGGCCCAAACCGCCCTGCATGACGCCCGGTTGGTTAGTCGCAATTTGATTCGGGCTGGTCGCCGTCAATCGCGCATGGCTTACCGGCCCAGCCGGCCAATCTCAATTATTCCAGTTGGCAGCAAATGGGCAATTTTAGAATGGGGACCAATCCACTTTCGTGGGCGGCTGATCGCAAGGTTGCGGCGAACGGCTGATTTAATAGCTTACTTAGATATCGAACCCTTGCAGCGAGCCGCCAGAATCTGGTTATCCGATAACCAGCCAGAAGAAGATTGCCCGATTTGCGACCAGCTAGCTAACGAGGCAGCTGCGGCCAAATAACAATCGCTTCAAGATCGTGCGAATTATAATAGCCTAGCTTTCGACTATCGGTACTGGCAGTTTGATTATCGCCTTCTAGCCACAAGCCATTTGGATCGATCTTCTTCAAACGTTTAATAATTAGACGATCGTTTTTATTTTTCACAACCAATATTTGTTTAGGTTTCGGTTTTAGACGCCACCGCCAGCCAATTACCCGATCGCCCGGTTTTAGTCTTGGTTTCATACTCTCGCCATGGACGCGATATAACCCAAATGGCAATAAACCCATTAGCGTTTTGTAAACCGATCTTTATCCCTGGTTTTGTATTTGTCGATCTCTTTTTGCCAAGCCTTGTCCAGGTCAATTTTTTGCGTGTTGGCGTAACAAGCCAGCGCAAAGATGATACCGGCAATTTCTTCACCAAGATCGCCAGTCTCCTCGCTTGGTTTCTTTGGTTTAGAACCAAACCGGTGATTGGTCTCGCGTGCTAGCTCGCCAACTTCTTCGGTCACACGTAGCATAATATCCGCCGGCGGCCAATACTGCGGCTTGAACTGGCTCGTCCAGTCATCTACATCTTTTTGAATTTTTTTAAATGACATTTATACAGCTTGGAGTTTCAAATTGGCGGCTACGGGCTGATATTTGTATCCATCTTTGGTCTTTTCAAATACCTCACCGATTTGATCAATCAAACTAATCAGCTTTTCGGCATCAGCTACTTCAACTGATTTTTTAACCTGTCCGGCAGCCTTAGTCGCCTGCCAAAACAGATCGTGCAAGTTAGGAAACTTTTCTATGTGTTCTGGTTTAAAGTAATCGGTCCATAACACCCATAGGTGTTCTTTAACAAGTTGGGCTCTTTGTTCCTTGATAATCAGGCAGCGGTCCTGTTCGTCGTCATCTTTGGCCGCGTGGTATTTCTTTATGATGTTATAGACCGATTGCGCCTCGATCCGTGCTTGTGCCGGATCATACACCCCGCAAGGTAAATCGCAATGCGCATACACAGCTTTAGCTGGCAGCAAATTTAGTAACTTTCTTAGCATTAGCCCCTCCTTTGCTTATGCCTTTATTATAACGCCAACCTTTCATTATGTTGTATGTGGTATGCTACTGAATTAATTCAGTAGCATAGTTCAATGCTAAGATAAATTTATGAAACTACCTAAATCGGTCACCACGGTCACGCCATTAAGCAAGAGTATCGCGCTACTGATGTACTTTGTGCTGATGGGCTTGGGTTTTTGGCTAGGGGTGCTGTTTGAGCGCGGCCGCTAGGTTCTTGGTTTTTTGCGCTTAGCCG
>CAZHVB010000050.1:0-3818 GCA_964535365.1 uncultured Candidatus Saccharibacteria bacterium
ATAAACGGGCGCGCGAACAGGGTTGTGTGCTGATTGATCTCGGGGCCGCTACCACTGGCCTAGCGGTGTTTGAGGAGGGCGAGCTGCTGCATCTATCGGTTGTGCCGGTGGGTAGCAATAATATTACTAATGATCTGGCTATCGGTTTGCGCACTGATCTGGAAACCGCTGAAAAAGTGAAACTTGATCATTTGCGTCTCGCCACTGGTGAACGCCAAGCCGAGCGTAATGTTAAGATCAAAGAAACTAGCGGTAAGGAGTTAATCGTTTCAACCGGCGAAGTTAACATGATCGCTCGCGCTAGATTAGAGGAGATTTTTAATCTGGTCGACGGCGAACTACGTAAAATTAAGCGCGACGGCATGCTGCCCGGCGGGGCAATTTTATGTGGTGGTGGCGCCAGCCTTGCTAATATCGACGAGTTTGCCAAGCAAATTCTACGCTTGCCGGCTAGGGTCGGTACGCCGCACGGCTTTTCGGGCTTAGTTGATAAGATTAATCACCCGCGTTATGCCGTAGTGCTTGGTACCATGATGGCCAATTTACATAGTAGTGGCGGCTTAGCACTTAACCCGTTAGCCTCCATGTCTGGTCTATTTACTAAGGCTCGTAGCTTCGTCAAGCGAGTTGCCGGGCGACCTAAATAAAATCAAATTGAACAGTATTATTGTTCAAGTCTAAATATTAAATTTTGGTTGAATACAAAAGTTGCATCACCTGTATACAATTGTGTATACTTAAGTCCGAAATTAATCTTAAAGGTAATGTTGTATGCCCGAAGTTGTTCCAGCAGTTGAGACATTCGCCAGAATTAAGGTTTTAGGTGTTGGTGGTGGTGGTGGTAAAGCCATCGACCGCATGATTGAATCTGGTGTGCGTGACGTGGAATTTGTGGTTGTTAACACCGATGCCCAGGCGCTACATAACTCTAAAGCCCCCTCCAAAGTTCATATTGGCAAGCAAACAACCCGCGGGTTAGGCGCTGGCGCCGATCCAGGTGTCGGCCGGGCTGCAGCTGAAGAATCGCGTGAGGATATCAAAAAAGCGCTAGAAGGCGCTGATATGGTGTTTGTGGTGTCAACCATGGGCGGTGGCACCGGTTCTGGCGGGGCGCCGATTGTGGCCGAGGTGGCTCAGGAACTCGACATTCTAACAGTTGGTTTTGCCACCCGTCCGTTCGCGTTTGAGGGCGAGCGCCGCCGGCGCAACGCCGAAAGTGGCATCGCAAATTTCCGCGAGCACATTGATACGCTGATCATCATTCCAAACGACCGCATCTTGCAAACCGTTGACCGCAAAACGCCGCTACTTGAAGCGTTTGGTGTGGTGGATGACGTGCTGCGGCAGGGCGTGCAGGGTATCTCTGATTTAATTACAGTTGATGGGCTAATTAACCTTGATTTTGCCGACGTTAAGACGATTATGAACGATGCCGGCAGTGCCTTGATGGGCATTGGCCGGGCGCGCGGTGACGACCGGGCAATTCGGGCCGCCAAAGAGGCAATTGATTCGCCGCTACTAGAAGTTTCGATTGATGGTGCGCGTGGGGTACTGTTTAGTGTCACTGGCGGTGACGATATGGCGATGCACGAAATTAATGAAGCGGCCGAAACCATTACTGCCGCTGTTGACCCTGAAGCCAACATTATTTTTGGCGCCAACGTTGACCCAACCCTAGAAGGGGAGATGCGCGTCACTGTAATCGCGACCGGTTTTGACGTTACTTATAACACCGATGAAGTTGGCGGCGAAGGCTTAGCCTACTTTAGTAAACCGGCTGAAGAAGCGGCGATGGCCAAGGTAACGCCGGTGATGCCAGAAGATGTCAACGCTCAATCCGATAAATTTGACCTAGCTGAAACACCGGTTACACCGCCGGACGGCGACCTGTGGAGCTTTAATGCCCATGATGATAACTGGGATGAGCCAACCTTTCAGCGCCGTTTGGGCAAAAAAATCAAAAAAGACAAGAAAAAAGGCTAGAAAGTGGCCGATTATCCGACTGCTGAGGTGGCGGGGCTGTTCGCCACGACTGATAGTGAAGATTTCTTCACCGCATCTAGACCAGAGTTAGAGCTAGACTTTGATGGAATTGTTGGTGAGCAGCGCCACCGTGGCCGAACGCGCCTGGCTGACGTGCGCTCCAAAGGACACGTCAGGGGCAAAGACGTGGTTTTAAATACGCGCCAAGTTTCGTTGATCGACGATAAAAGCCTTGAAAATATAGGCGATTATCTAGAAATTGATGAAGCTGTGGTACAAGATAAATTCGAAACCACGCGTCAGAAATTTTTAGCTCGTTGCTTAGGTGCAAACGTGCTTTTAGCTAATTTTCGGGGCACGGAATATATACCCGAGTTTTACGATTTACCGTATATGACTGATTTTGGCCCATATAATCCTGATGATCAAAAGTTTGACGTTACCACCATTGCTGTTACTAGTTATAATCCGCCGTGCATAGACCCAGGTAGAAAGATCGAACAATATTACCCGCTGGCTCGTGAAGGTATGGCACAAGCGTTTGTACGGGTAGCCGAGCATCAGCGCGGATTTGTAGGTATGGTCTCAAGGGCGGGCAAAATTGCCGTTGGCCAGGCTGTTTTGTTTAGGCCCACGCCGCCCGTCTAGCCTATTTATTGATTTGATAAATAGGGGATCGTCAGGCCGCCCTTATTCACCTACGAATAAATATACGAATAAATATTTGACATAAGCACTATGGGTGGCGTATGCTTTTTGACATAAGCACTATATCTAGGGAATAAAAAGAGATAAACTTAAGGTAGGATATAAACAAATGCGTTGCCCTAAATGCCAAAAAAGCGATACCCGCGTGGTGGAAAGCCGAGACTCCGAAGAAGAAGGTTCGGTGCGCCGCCGCCGTGAATGCCTAAAGTGTGGCAGCCGCTTTACTACCTATGAGCGCATCGAAATCCCTAACTTGGTAGTTGTCAAAAAGGACGGCACGCGCGAACCGTTTGACCGCGCCAAAATCCAAATCGGTATTCAAAAAGCGATTGAAAAACGCCCAGTTAGCCCGGCCCAGGTGGAAGAGACGGTAAGTGAAATCGAGCAAGCTCTATTTGTACGTAACCAGGACGAAGTTGCAAGCCGCGTAATTGGCGAGCTGGTGATGGAAAAATTGCTGGAGCTGGATGATGTAGCCTATGTGCGTTTTGCCTCCGTTTATCGTAGTTTTACCGATGTGGCTGGTTTTGAAAAAGAACTTGCCAAAATTAGAAAGAGCCGTCATGCTAATGTTTAGAACCTCCGTCGGTGGACGGTCGTGTGAGTTAAAAACTAAAAACATAAGTAATAGGAGGATTTGATGGCAACATCAACGGCTTTAGGTTTGCGTCGGCATTTCACAACTAATGGCAAGCACCCATACGATGAATTAGAGTGGGAAAAGCGCGATGCCCGCATTACTAACTTTATGGATGGCTCGGTTAGTTTTGAGCAAAAAGACGTGGAGTTTCCGCTGACCTGGAGCCAAAACGCCACCAACATCGTGGCTCAAAAATACTTTTGGGGCACGCCGAGTACAAACCAACGCGAAACCTCCTTGCGCCAGCTAATTGATCGGGTAGCCGACACCATCACAATTCATGGCAAAACCGAGGGCTATTTTGAAAATGGCGAAGCCGAGATTTTTAACGCTGAGCTCAAGCACATTTTAGTTAACCAAAAAGCTGCCTTTAACTCGCCGGTTTGGTTTAATATCGGCGCGCCAGACCGGTCCCAGCAGGCTAGCGCCTGCTTTATTTTGGCAGTCGATGACACTATGGAATCGATTTTGAACTGGTACACCGAAG
>CAZHVB010000051.1:0-2912 GCA_964535365.1 uncultured Candidatus Saccharibacteria bacterium
CTGGAAGCGGCCATGAAAAACATCAGCCCCGTTTTGGAGGTCAAATCGCGGCGCATCGGTGGTGCTACCTACCAAATCCCGTTTGAAGTTAGGGGTTCACGCCAAACCCACTTGGCCTTAATGTGGTTAATCCAAGCGGCCCGGTCTAAAAAAGGCAAGTCGTTTGATAAGTGTTTAGCCGAGGAGATCATAGCTGCCTTCAATAGTGGTGGCGAAGCTTTTAAGAAAAAAGAAGACGCCCACAAAATGGCCGAGGCCAATCGTGCCTTCGCCCATCTTGCAAGGTTCTAGCATGTCCGAAACTGAAGCGACCAGTACAGCGCCTACTACAGAAGTCGCCACAAAAATTCAACTTGAACTGGCCGGCTTAACTGGTGCGCAGCTGCGATACGCCCTAGACGAACTTCGATTTGTGGGCATGGTGGCCGAAATCGATCCGGGGTGGACAGTGGAATATGCTCCGTGGGCGAAACCTGCCGATGGAATTTACCCAACACGCGAAGCCTATATCTTAGGAGTGTTGTCTCAAGTACAGAGTCGTCAGGATTTTCTGGACCAAGAGCTAGCGCAACGAGGACAAGAGGTTTAAGATGGCACGCGAATACAGTTTAGATAAAACGCGAAACATTGGCATTATTGCCCATATTGACGCTGGTAAAACCACTGTTACTGAACGGGTGCTGTTTTATACCGGTCGCACACATAAGCTGGGCGAGGTGCACGAAGGCCAGGCCACTATGGATTGGATGGACCAGGAACGCGAGCGGGGCATTACTATTACCAGTGCTGCCACTACCTGTTTTTGGAACGATACCAGGATTAACATTATCGATACCCCTGGCCACATCGATTTTACGGCTGAAGTTGAGCGATCCTTGCGTGTGCTGGATGGTGGGGTGGTGGTATTTGATGGCGTGGCTGGCGTGGAAAGCCAGAGCGAAACGGTTTGGCGCCAGGCCGATAAGTACCATGTGCCTAGCATCTGCTTTATTAATAAACTTGATCGCACTGGTGCCGATTTTTATGCTGACGTTAAAAGCATTCACGATCGACTGACCAAAAACGGCGTAGTTATGCAGCTGCCGATTGGTACTGAAGCCAAGTTTAGCGGCGTAATTGATCTAGTGAAAATGAAAGCCATCGTTTATAAAGACGATCTTGGTCAAAAATACGAAACCCAAGATATACCGGTCGATCTGGCCGACAAGGCCAAACAATACCGCCATACCCTTTTGGAAAGAATTGCCGAAACTGATGAGGCTTTGCTGGAAAAGTATTTGGAGGCTGGGGATTTAAGCGAAGAGGACTTAGTAAAAGGCATACGTTTAGCAACCGTTCTAAACAAAATTCATCCGGTGTTATGCGGCAGCGCCCTTAAAAATAAAGGCGTGCAGCTACTTTTGGACGCCGTGGTGGCCTATCTGCCAAGTCCGTTAGACTTGCCACCGATTAAAGGCAAGGATCCAAAAACCGACGAGGAAATTGAACGCCATGCCAGTGATGACGAGCCATTCGCGGCACTGGCTTTTAAGGTAGCCACTGATCCGTTCGTGGGTAAATTAGTCTTTATTCGCGTTTATTCAGGCACGCTTAAGGCTGGCAGCTACGTTTACAACGCCTCAACTGGGCAAAAAGAACGCTTAGGACGGATTGTGCGCATGCATGCTAATCACCGCGAGGATGTGGATGAAATTGGCGCCGGCGATATTGGCGCCGCCGTTGGCTTGAAGGGTACCACGACCGGGAACACCTTGTGTGATGAAAAGCAGCCAATTTTACTAGAATCAATCATCTTTCCTGAGCCGCCGGTATCTGTGGCAATTGAGCCTAAAACCAAGGCCGATCAGGAGAAAATGGGCTTGGCGATGCAGCGGCTGGCCGAAGAAGACCCCACCTTTAGAATCAAATCCGATGAAGAAACCGGCCAAACCATCATTTCTGGTATGGGCGAGGTGCACCTAGAGGTACTAACCGAGCGCATGCGCCGCGAATTCAAGGTGGAGGCCAACGTTGGTAAGCCGCAAGTTGCCTACCGGGAAACTATCAAAAAGAGCGGCGTAGAAGCCGAAGGTAAGTATATTCGTCAAACCGGCGGGCGCGGCCAGTACGGCCACGTGTTTTTACGGCTTGATGCGCGCGAACGCGGCGAAGGCTTTGAGTTCGTGAACAAAATCGTGGGCGCCGCGATTCCACGCGAATTTATTCCGCCGGTAGAAGTTGGCGTTAAAGAAGCCATGCAAAACGGCGTGGTAGCCGGCTATCCTATGGTTGATATTATGGTTACTTTATTCGATGGCTCATATCACGACGTTGATTCAAGTGAGGTGGCCTATAAGATTGCCGGCTCAATGGCGTTTCAGGATGCGGCTAAGCGCGCCCAGCCGGTGTTGCTCGAGCCGGTGATGAAAATCGAAGTAGTAACGCCAGAGGAGTTTATGGGTGATGTGATTGGCGATTTAAATAGCAAGCGTGGCCGGATTGAGGAGCTTTCAGAGCGGGCTGGCGTGCGGGTTATAGACGCCCATGTACCGTTGGCCGAGCTGTTTGGCTATACCACAAATTTGCGTTCCATGACGCAAGGTCGCGGTTCTTCAACTATGGAGCTGGCCTATTATGCGGAGGTGCCGCCGAACGTAGCCGAAACCATTGCCGGTTCTCGTGCACCCGATGTCGCCAAACCAACCGACGACTAAAGCGCTTCTGCTCGCCTGGAGTATTTACAAATCAGCTACCCGCCTCTATAATTACTCTAGTTTCAAGGGAAAACTCTTGCTACTATTATCTCAAGAGTTATAAAGCTAACGCATAACAAGGAGCAATTATGGCAGATTTTAAGCGCGATAAACCGCATTTTAACGTTGGCACGATTGGCCACGTAGATCATGGCAAGACTACTTTAAGTGCAGCGATTA
>CAZHVB010000051.1:2922-3713 GCA_964535365.1 uncultured Candidatus Saccharibacteria bacterium
ATTACGCACGTTTTATCCAAAAAATTACCAAGCGACATTAATAAACCGGTTAATTATGATCAAATTGATAAAGCGCCAGAAGAGAAAGCGCGCGGTATTACTATTGCTACAGCGCACTTAGAGTATGAAAGCGCCAAGCGCCACTATGCCCATGTTGATATGCCGGGCCACGCCGATTACGTTAAGAACATGATTACCGGTGCCGCTCAGGTTGATGGTGCGATTTTGGTGGTATCGGCTGCTGATGGCCCCATGCCGCAAACCCGCGAGCACGTGTTGTTAGCCCGCCAGGTTGGTGTACCAAGTATTTTAGTTTTCCTAAATAAAATGGACATCGCCGATCCAGAGCTAGCTGAGTTAGTGGAAGTCGAAGTGCGCGAACTTTTGAAAAAGTACGAATATGATGACAAGGCCCCGATCATCAAAGGCTCGGCTCAAAAAGCCCTAGCTGGTGACGGTGCGGCCGAGGATGCCATTATGGAACTGGTTAAGGCGATGGATGATTTCTTCCCAGAACCTGAGCGGCCCATTGACAAGCCATTTTTGATGCCAATTGAAGACGTCTTCAGCATTAAAGGCCGCGGTACGGTGGTGACCGGCCGGATTGAGCAAGGCGTAGTTAAAGTAAACGACGAAATTGAAATCGTCGGCTTACGCGACACTAAAAAAACAGTTGTAACCGGTGTAGAAATGTTTAATAAATCACTAGATCAAGGCCAGGCCGGCGATAACGTTGGCGTGCTTTTGCGCGGCATCGAAAAAGAAGACGTAGAACGCGGCCAAGTGTTGGC
>CAZHVB010000052.1:0-3649 GCA_964535365.1 uncultured Candidatus Saccharibacteria bacterium
AACTAAGCGAGCCTAGGCGCGTTCTGGCGCGCTTGCCAAACATGATTTTGATGGGGGCCGCGGCTGGTACATCATGGAAATGATCGGCCCAGATGGACTTCAGCAACTGCTGGAGCCAAGTATTATCACGCCCGCTCGCCGGAAATTTCACTGAAGCTTTGTCGGGCATGTCAAAATCCGTACTCCTGGTGGGTACAAAAGATGTGTGAGCCTTTGGGCTTAAAGTCACCAGCGCGCAGACCATCGGCTACCTGTTTAATTTTACGTTCCACGGTGGCCAGCTGGCGGGCGGTTTTACTAGCTCGGCCAATATAGCCGCTATCTACAAAATCCAAACTCAATATATCTGGTATTTTGTGTTTCAGGTTTTGCCAGGCCAAGGCATAAATGCCAAGCTGTAAGCTATCTTTGGCTTTTTGGTCGGCCTTGGCTTGACCAGTTATGCTGGCAGCGCCGGTTTTATAATCGCGAACCTCCACTGATTCAGCTTCATAAACCGCATCAAATCTACCGCGCACGATAGTATCCAGATCGGCTAGTTCGATCTCGAATGGCTGTTCGATATAGCGCGGCGGCCGTTTGGCTTTACGCTCACGTTCGTAAAAAGCGGTCAAGGTTTTTTTAGCTTGAGCTAGGCTGCGCCGATTGTGGCCTTGGCTGATAAAAGACTCTTTGGGCCAGTTTGATTTCAGATAAGTAAGTAGGTCTTCCAGTTTAGGACGGTGCCCGTCGATTAGCCGGCGATTGAACAATTGAATTGCGCTATGGATTAAATTGCCGTATTCCAGCGCAAAATCGAGCGGCTGCGGCGGTGATAAGATATGCCGCAGGTAAAACTCAGCCGGGCACATGAGGTAATCTTCGATCTGCCGGGCACTTAAAGCTAGCTTAATACCGTTAAACAAACTAGGTGGTAGGTTTGAAATCGCCTTTTTATCCGGTTTTGGGGTTCGGAATAGTTCGATTTGATCGGTGTTAACCAGCTTGGGCTTAAGCTTAGCCAGTTGTGCCTGTTCGCCTAACGCCTCCTCTATAAAAATAGATGGCCGCTTAGCCTGGCGGCCGCCGTGATCTGACGAGTAAGTTAGAATCAAGTTCCGTTTAGCGCGGGTCATGGCTACATACATTAGCCGTCTTTCTTCGGCCAGGTGCGTTTGGGCCTCAGCTTGTATGGGCTGGCTTAATAATTCAGCTGGCGGCTCAAGGCTGCTAGCCTGGCGACGGGCCGGAAAAGTATCCTGGGTCATATCGAACAAATACACGCATTCAAACTCGAGGCCCTTAGCCTTGTGGATAGTCAAAAGCCGCACTTTTTGACCAAACAACTCTGGCAGATCCTCAATCACTAGGTTTTGGCCGCCACCCAAAAGCGCCGGTAGCGCCGACAGATAGCCAATCGCGCTATCATCAGTGGCGATACGACCAAACTGGCCCAAACCACCAAAGAACTGATTAAGATAATTGATGGTTTGATCCAGCGCTGGCTCGCGGCGCGCTCGAGCGATCAATTTATGCAAGTAGCCGGTGTCGTCTAGGAAGCGTAAGCAAAGCTGGCCGACACTTAGGCTTGGTAACAGATCACGCCACTCGGCTAACTTAGCCAGAAACTGATCAATAGTCTCAGCCTGCTTTTGATCCTTAGCTTCAAACGTAGTTTTTAATACCACCTCTAGCGGCTCGTGACTGCGCTTAGCCAGAGCAGCTTGGTCACGCAGGTATGAGCCGTCAAGCTTATAGGGCTCAACGGCTAGTAAGTGGTAAAGACTGGTGCTATCGTGCGGGTCTGTCACTACCCGTAGGAAATTTAACAACAGTCTGACGACCGGTTGGCGGTAGAGATCTTCTTTTTGGCCTATCACCAGATAATCGATAGCTCTGGCTTCAAGCTGGGCGGTTAGAGTGCTGGCTTGAGCGTTTTTACGCAGTAAAACTGCGATTTCGGCAGCAAGCTGACCCTTTTTTAGTCGCTGTTTAATATCGGTTGCCACCCAAGCTGCTTCTTCATCAAGAGTTAAGAAGGTTTTTAGGATTGGTTTGGGTCCGCTAAACTGGCCAATCAAGCGCTTATCAATAGAGTATTTGGATTCTAGTCGCTCGGGGTTGTTGTATTGAACTAAGCGGTAAGCGGCATCTAAAATGGGCTGGCTTGAGCGGTAGTTTTTGGTTAAGGCTAGGCGATTAGCTTTAGGGTAACGATCGGCAAATGATAGGATGTTAGCTACAGCCGCGCCTCTGAAACGATAAACTGATTGATCGTCATCACCAACCACCATAATGTTTTGGTCATTACCGACCAAGAGATCAACCAAGCGGCTCTGGGCGCTGTTGGTATCCTGGAACTCATCTACCAGGATATAGCGACATTCGGCTTGAACTTTAGCGCGCACGTTAGTAAATCGTTCCAATAGCTCAACTACTAGTGTTACTTGGTCATCAAAATCAATTAAGTTAGCTTGCCGTTTAAGTTCGTTATAGCGTTTATAAGCGTAGGCTAGTTCCCTCTGGCGAGCCGCCTCCTCTTTTTCTGGCTTGGTTTTAGCTTGTTTAGTTAGGTTTTGCACAAATTTTGTGTACTTGGCAGCTGGCACTAATTCGGCTGCCAGTTTAGAGAAATAGCCGGTTAGTTCGTACAAAAAGCCTTCTGGGTTAGTGATCGGGGCATAGTAGTTTAAGCGTAGATTATCAATCTGTTCTCTTAAAAAAACTACTTGTTGTGTATCGGTCAACAGTTGTAAATCCTGGCTAAGGCCAAGTTCATAAGCAAATCGCCTCAGTAAATCATGACCGAATGAATTAAATGTAGTTATTTTTACATCAAGTATATAACGAGCTAGTAGTTCAGTCAGCCTAGTTTCCATTTCGCGCGCCGCTTTATCTGTAAAAGTCACCGCCAAAATCTCGCTTGGTTTGACTTTCAGCTGATCAATCAAATAAGCCAGCCGGTAACTGATAACTTGCGTTTTACCGGTGCCAGCACCGGCTACTACCAATAGCGCCCCCGGGGTTGACTTAACAGCCTGGCGCTGTTGGTCATTTAGACGCTTAAGATCAAGCATTTACATCCGATCTTTTGGTTTGATACCCAAAATCGCAAAGTACTGATTCATAGTCATGATAAATTTTTCTAAAAAGTACAATTTTTCGGCAGCGAAACCAGGTTCAAGCTCAACCACGCGCGTCGTTTCATACCAATCGTGAAAATACTCAGCTAACTCGTGACCATAGAAAGTTAGCTGGTGAACCTGGTAAGTGTTGGCAACGGCGGCTACTAGCTCTGGTAAGTAGCTAAGCTGACGGATAATTAACTTTTCTTTTTGATCAAGCTTAGTTAGCGATTTGGCTGTTTTAAGCCCGCGTTTGGCGGCCTCTTTTAAAATAGCTTGGGCGCGCACGTAAGCATACATAACATAATAATATGGGTTCTTTTGAGACTGCTGCTTAGCTAGATCCAGATCGAAGTCAATATGAGTTGTAAAATCGTGCATCAAAAAGAACCAGCGCGCCACCGCTGGCTCAACTTGGTCTAACAGATCGTCCACCGTCACGAAAGTGCCCGCCCGCTTGCTCATCTTCACCTCTTTACCACCGCATATTAGCCGCACCCACTGCAGCTGCACAACATCGAGCTATTTATCTCGTAAAAGAGGTT
>CAZHVB010000053.1:0-1142 GCA_964535365.1 uncultured Candidatus Saccharibacteria bacterium
ATAAGTTTTCATAATCTTTATGCTTATGAGTGGTACCGCCGGGGGCGGGGGTTATAATAGAGCTGTATGGTAAAGCTCAGGCCTCGCACCGATAAGCTAAAGACAACCTTTCCGCGATGGCTACTGACAACACTTTTTGTCAGTGTAGGTTTATTGGTTATTGGCACTATTATTTTGATTCTATTGCTAGTTGGCTTAAGCCATAGAGCCGCCCAAACCGATAATGGAACAAGTATTATTCAACAGATCGAACAGTACCCAACCGCTTACATAGGCGCCCACCTACCCCAATACCCGGGCGCCGATGTCACTAACTTTGGCTCAGCCGCTACCGTCCCTAAAGACCACATCGTGCTTTATATAACGACTAAGGATGCTATCGCCGTGGTAGCCAATTTTTACGACCAAGCGATGGCTAAACTAGGTTGGCAGTCTAAGCCAACGATTGATCCAGATAGCGATTCCACCATCCATACCTACGACCAAACTAACCAGGAATATACGGCTACCATTATCCGCGATCAAGCCAACCACCGCACCAACATCCTAATCACCTGGATCGAACATTAGACCTGCTAGAGCCAGCCATCAACCAAGCCCTTGGCCTCGGCCACGGTTTTAAATCCGCCGTCCAGGTAAGCCTCGTTTAAGCGGTTAAGTAACTGACCAAGCTCAGGACCA
This sequence comes from uncultured Candidatus Saccharibacteria bacterium, assembly GCA_964535365.1. Taxonomy (GTDB): domain Bacteria; phylum Patescibacteriota; class Saccharimonadia; order CAZHVB01; family CAZHVB01; genus CAZHVB01. Next base: position 682 of record CAZHVB010000053.1, read on the forward strand.
GCCGTTAAATGAAATTGTTGCATCAGCCAATTGCCATCGATACCAAGGGCGTTTTTTAACGATGGTGGCGGTTGAGCGCGCAGGCGCTGATGCTCACGGTAGAGCTGATCGAGCACTGGAAAAGTTGGCGGATTACGGTCAACTTGGCCATTGCTATCTTGATGCCAGGTAGCCTTGGCATCGGCTTTATGTAAGGCTAAGAGATCAGTAAACGCCGAGTGGGCTAAAAAAGCCTGGCGGTGGCTAGGTCGCATTTTAGGTAGATCATCAATACCCATGTGGTAACGCACCAGCCAGCTAGTGTCGGCAGCTAGCTGGTTAGAAAAGCGCAACCGTTTGGCTATCTGAGCTACCAGCTCGGCACCTTTCTCATAGTGGTTATTGAACCGAATGCGCTCAGCCCCTTTGGCTGGTTGGTAAGTCACGGCTTTACCAATATCGTGTAGCAGTGTAGCCCAAAC
>CAZHVB010000053.1:1242-3517 GCA_964535365.1 uncultured Candidatus Saccharibacteria bacterium
CTAACTGACCACCAGCGATAGCCGCTTTTAGACCAGCTTCGGTTTTAGGCTCGTAGTTAAACTTTAGCTGCGCTTAAGACGCACGGCTCGTAAGATACGTAGCGGGTCCTCGGCGATACGAGCCGCAGGCGTGCCAATAAAGCGAATCAATTTAGCGTCTAGGTCACGAAGCCCACCGACATAGTCAACCAAGTAGTCGTTAGCCAAATCAAGCGCTAAGCCGTTAATGGTAAAATCCCGCCGATTGACATCAGTTTCTAGATCAGCAAATTCAATTTTGGTAGCTTTACGCCCCAAATGGGCTTCGATGTCGCGCCGATAGGTTGCTACTTCAACCATGGCTGCAAACTGTTTACCACGATTTTCTAGCGTAACTTGGACCCGGGTAATGCCGTAAGCCTGGGCGCTATCAGTGATTTTAGATTTTTCAAGCCCCGCGAGTGCCAAGATTTGCTCAGGTTTGGCGTTCGTAACTAAATCAAAGTCTTTCGGCAAATAGCCTAATAGGATATCGCGCACAGCCCCGCCGATTAAATAAGCGTCAAACTTCTGCTGATTTAACAGTCTAGCAACCTTGAGCGCCGCCTGGTAATGTAACCAGGGCTTTTTATCGTAATCAGTCGTTAGTTGTGTCACACTCATTATTGTAGCCTACTTAAAATAACCCGAAATAAAAGCGATAATGACACTTGTAATAAGAGTAGCTCCAAATTATTAATAATGGCTGGTAAAGCACCGCATCAACCAAGCGACGAGGCAATTGTGCAACAGGTTCGCACCATCGATCAAGAGCGCTATCAAGTACTGATGGAGCGCTATCAGGCACCGCTGTTGCGCTACGTTGGCTCGATTATCGGTAATCCTGAAGCGGCCACCGATATCGTGCAGGATACTTTTATCAAGGCTTTTTTGAACCTGCAAAGTTTCAATACCAAGCTCAAGTTTTCAAGCTGGCTGTACCGTATTGCCCATAACGAAACGATTAACCACATCAAGAAATACCGCCGTGAGTTCATGATTGATGATAACTTTTGGCAGCAGCTGCCAGCCCCGGACTTTGGCTTGGGCGAGCACTTTGATCAAAAGCTACTGCAAAGCAAAATCGCGGGTGCGATCGGGCAACTAGCAGTCAAATACCGCGAGCCGTTGCTGCTGTTTTATTTTGATCACAAAACTTATGCCGAAATTAGTGATGTCCTACGCATTCCAGTCGCCACCGTCGCTACCCGCATTCGCCGGGCGCGTAGCTTACTGAAAGCAATCTTAATCAAGCAGGGGATAGACCATGCCTGGTAAAAAAACCGAACCACAGCTAGCTAAAAGCGTGATGGCTGAACTTAAAAAACGCGACCTTAAAATGCGCTCACACGGCTTTTTTGTCGGAATGGCTCTCTTAACCGGCGCAGCTCTAGCCGCTAGCCTGATCGCCACCGTTTATCTGATCGGTTTTACGCTAATCGAAATCAAACACCGGGCCGTGTTTGAGTACCTAGGCTTTGGGGCGCCGGGCTTTGGCCAGTTTTTGCACCTTTTCCCTTGGGGCTGGCTGCTCTTGGCGCTTGCCTCATTGGCGGCGGCCTATTTCTTACTGCGCCGTTATGATTTTAGCTATAAAGCGCCGCATTACGGCTTAATGCTGGCGGCCTTAGCGCTGCTGGTCATCTTTGGTAGCTGGCTAGCTGTGGCCGACGCCAATCTGCCGGGGCGCTCGCGCATACCTAGTTTCGTCAACCAGTATAGCGGCGAACAGTTATCGGCTGGCCGGCTAACTGGACTGATTGTTGATATTAACGATAGCGGCTTTAGCTTAAGACTTGGCGGCGGTCAAACCGTGATGGTCATTACTAGTAGCCAGACCCTTGGCCTAGCACCGACCGGCTTAACTGTCGGCCAAATCGTGACGATTTTAGGCCGCTGGCAAGATGATAACCTGTTTGAAGCTAGAGCGATTCGTTATTTGGGTAATCTTAATGACTTTGAAATATTGCGCCAAAATTCGTTGTAGTACATCAGGCGGACTCGCACCCCATCTCCCCACGCGAGCCGCCTTTTTGATTTGACAACATAAGCGTTTTGGCTTAGAACTAAAGATAGTATCGTGGCAAGTTCTCAAACATCTTTTAATAAGTGGGCCAGCGTCAGCAGCTATCTAGCGGCTATAGCTGGCTTTTTATATACCATCACTTTTTATTGGCTGAATCACTCTGATAGCCACGCAGCTGCGCTACTGAATAACAAACTCCTGCTACTGGCTGGTCTATTTGGTATAGCTGTC
>CAZHVB010000054.1:0-3252 GCA_964535365.1 uncultured Candidatus Saccharibacteria bacterium
GATGATAGGCGCGTTTAGTATAGCTGCTTTGCTAAGCTCTCTTAAATCTGAGATCGTGGTAAAACCAATCTTCCCCAGCCCACCCTTGTTACCCTGGGGACGCGTGAACACACCTATCCTACCGCTCTTCAACTCAAGCAATCTGATGTCTTTCATGCCTACCGGACCTACTGCTAGGGGTTGCAAAAGTTCTAGGCTAGGCCCGGCATAAAACTTCATGCGCCACGGGTGTTTAGAGTGTATTAAGTGACGGCTCACCTTGGTCCCGGCAAAAAGCACCTCACCATTGATGCTTGTAATGAATGGGTCTTCAAGCTTAAACGTGGGTAGATTTTCTACTTTATTCCACACAGACTTACCTTCACTTTTGTTAAAAAACCAAACCGCCGGATCGTAAACATCTGTTTTGTAGTGACTAGATCGCGATTCTACTCTACCAGCAATATACGCTCGTCCCCCAACCTCAAAGGGTGCTGTAATGTTGTAGACGTCAAAGTCCCCGCTATTAAACTCTAGTAACTTACCTGTGCCGGCCTGTTCCAGGTTAGCAGTCCGCAGTAATTCATCAATCGTATATGGTGGCGGTTTGATAAAAATACCTTCCGGATTGTTAATTTGCATTCTTAGGCAATTTCATAATCTACAGTTACGTTTTCAGAATACCTTATTTTCCCTCGTATGCTTTCTTCAGGCCTTCTATATCAATTTTAACCATTTTAAGCATCGCCTGCATGACTCTTTTTGCCTTTTTAGGATCCTTGTCACTCAACAACCGACCCAGTATAGGAGGAATGATCTGCCACGGTAGGCCATATTTATCTGTTACCCAGCCGCATTGTATTTCTTTGCCGCCCTCAGAGAGCTTACTCCATAGTTCATCGATCTCTTTCTGTGTATCACAGCTCACGTAAAACGATACACCTTGGGTGAAATTAAATTGAGGCCCGCCATCCAACGCCATAAACCGCTGTCCTTCAAGCTCAAATACCCCAGTTAATACCCTGCCCTTCATACCCGGTATTTCATCTCCATAGCGGGTGATGCTTACGATCTTTGAATTTTTAAATATAGAGGTATAGAAATTCATTGCCTCTTCGGCGCTATTATCGAACCACAAGAACGGGGTAATTTTTTGCATATGGTCATTATAACTTACATGCCGAGAATACTACTCTCACCTTTGGTGCACCGCTTGGCTGGGGTGGTAGGATTCGAACCTACGATCGCGGCTCCAAAGGCCGCTGCCTTACCACTTGGCTACACCCCACCAGCATTCATTATTTTGACAGAGTATCGATCAATTCTCTAGCCTTTTAAGCTTGCAGCTCACCCCTATTGTAGTTATAGTTAAGGCAAAGTTAACCAAACTAGACGCGTGAGCCCGAATTCAGATACAAATTCGCAAATCAAAGCTACACCACCAGAGTGGTTATTGCGCGCCGTCATTACGGTGATTGTAGCAGTGTTAGCTGCTGTGGGTACGCTATGGGTGGTATCTAAACTGCATAGCCTGATTGTTTGGATCATCGTGGCCCTATTTTTGTCGTTTGCGCTTGAGCCATTGGTTAATACACTAGCTAAAAAGGGCTGGAAACGCGGACGGGCTACCATATTTATTCTATTGGTCTTTATTGCTCTAGTGATGCTGATTATTGGCTCGATGATACCCCTGGTTATCAGCCAGTTACAGCAGTTAATCAATAACCTGCCTAGCTTTTTACAAAACGCCAACCGAGTGTTGCACAACCGGTTTAATATCAACCTTTCCACTCAACAATTAAACTCTCAGTTAGCCAATGCCAACCTATCGCTCGGTAACTTTTCAACCAACCTAGCCGGTAACCTACTGGGCTTCGGCAGTAAACTGCTCGGCTTTATTTTTCAATCACTAACCATCTTTTTGTTCACGTTCTACTTTGTGGTCGACGGACCGAAGCTGCGTCGGAGTATCTGCTCGCTACTCTCGCCCAAACGTCAGCACATCGTGCTACGTACCTGGGAAATCGCGATCGAAAAAACCGGCGGTTATCTATATTCGCGCCTGTTGATGGGTAGTATTGCGGCGGTTGGCACGTTCGTGGTTTTGATGATTTTAGGTGTGCCATTTGCTTTGCCGTTGGCGCTATGGATGGGCATCATTTCGCAGTTCGTACCAATCATTGGTACCTATATCGCAGCTGGCTTGCCGTTACTGGTGGCTGCGGTTAATAGCGGTGTAGCTGCTTTAATCTTTTTGGTTTATGTGATTATTTATCAACAAATCGAAAACTACATACTGGCACCGCGCATCACCGCCAAAAAAATGAACCTGCATCCGGCGGTAGCTTTCGGGGCGGCGATTGCTGGCGGTTTATTGCAGGGCGCGGTGGGGGCTTTTTTGGCGCTACCGGTAGCCGCGATTGTGCAGGCCAGCGTTACCACTTACCTACACCGTCACGAAGTGGTAGAGAATATCAATTTAACCATGCAAACGCCCCATCCTTTAAAAGGTGCCCGGCTGGCGCGCGTTAAGAACCTGCTTAGAAAAGAAATTGGCAAAAGCTAAAGGTTAAGGCTACGGTACCAAATAGTGCCAAACGGCGTGTCGTCTAGTATTATGCCTTCGCTTTTTAGCTGATCACGCAGCTGATCGGCTTGGTCGAATTCGCCGTGTTTGCGCGCTTTGTTACGCTCGTTGATTACTTGTCGCTGCTCTTCGCTGATTTCCTGGCGGTTACGTAATCTTAAACCAAACAGCCTATCGGTCAGCCTCAAAAAACGCAGTAATTCGTTTTTGTCACTAGCACCGACTGGGTGTGCGGCCACATAATCCACAACTTTCTGCAGGTGGGTTAGGGCTTTCGGCGTGTTTAGATCATTTTGACAAGCTCTAAGCATTGCTTGCTTTGATTTATGTAATAGCTCAATCAGGTTGGCGTCAGAGGCTTCATGCAAGATTGACTGGGTTTGAAATTGACGGTCGGCTAGAGCGTAAATTGCCTGCAAGTTAGTTTGGGCAGCCGTAAGCGCCTTCCAGGAAAAGTTAATGCGTTTGCGGTAATGAGCCTGCAGTACCAGTAGTCTAAAAGTCAGTGGGTTAAACCCTTTTTTAACGATATCGGTCAGGGTAAAGTAATTACCGATGCTTTTAGCCATTTTTTTGCCTTCTGACAGCAAAAATTCGTTGTGCAGCCAAATGTGAGCAAACGGTTGGCCGGTGGCGGCTTCAGACTGAGCGATTTCATTAGTGTGATGGGTACCGATATGATCTAC
>CAZHVB010000055.1:0-3185 GCA_964535365.1 uncultured Candidatus Saccharibacteria bacterium
GTAGATTGCGAGCACAAACATCACGCCGGCGGCTGAAGCCACCAGTTTGTGCAGGTTACCATTTAGGCCACTGTTGGGGTCAAATGGTACCAGCGAAACCAGGGCGATACAGATTAAAGAACCAGCGAACAGGCGAGTCGGCGTGCTAAAGCGTTTGCTTAAGTGCCATTTTACAAATAGCCAGTAGCTTAGGGCAGATAGTCCCAAGCAAAGAGTGAACACCCAGCGAGTTTGCGGGATGGTTTCAAACCGGCTGAACGGCTGGAAGCGGTCAAAACCTTTTGGCGCTTTGAGTAAGAAAAACAAAACCGCAAACCATTCCAAAACTATCGCGCCAGCGCCTGAGTATTGAGCAATTTTAGTTTTAAGGACTGTCTCTCTCATTAATAAGCATCTTAGCATTTTTTAATTAAGCTTGGGTGGCCGATGTTTGCTAGAATTAAAGCCATGCGGATTACTAAAAAGCAAACTATTGTTTTTGTGAGCTTAGCAGTGCTAGTGGTAATTATGGCTGGGTTATTTATCTGGGGGCGCAAACCAAGCTCGACCCAAACTAGCCAAGCCGGTCAATCCTCGACTCAACCGCCAAATACCAAGCCGACCAGTTTTGATAAGGGTCAGTTCTCGCTTACCGACCCGACCAGTATTTGGGTGGTGGTTGATAAACTTAGGCCGCTTAATCCCACTCACTACGCCCCGACCGATCTAGTGGTGCCAGCTGTCACTCTAGCAGGTAACGCCAGTGATCAAAACATGCACTTGCGTCAAGCCAGCGCTGGCGCCCTTGAGGCAATGTTTGCTGCCGCCAATAAACAAGGGCTTAAATTGATGCTAGTTAGCGGTTACCGGTCCTATAGCTACCAAACAACGGTTTATAACAACTATGTTAAGCAGCTAGGCAGAACGGCGGCTGATCAACAGAGCGCTCGACCGGGTTATAGTGAACACCAAACCGGTTTTGCCGCCGACGTGGCACCAGCCAGTGGTCACTGTAGCGTCGAACAGTGTTTTGCCGATACGCCCGAAGGCGAATGGCTAGCTGCCAATAGCTATAAGTATGGCTTTATCATTCGCTATACCAAGGGCAAACAAGCTGTGACGGGCTATGAGTACGAACCGTGGCACATTCGCTATATTGGTAAGGCTTTAGCTACCGAAATGCACAACCAACACGTTTTGACACTGGAAGAATTTTTTGACTTGCCAGCCGCGCCGGATTATCAGTAGCGGTGGTTTATGCCTAAACTGACTAAAACTAAACGATCAGCCTTGATACTGGCTTTGATTGGCCTGCCGGCCCTGTTGCTGATTGGCTACTTTACGTACAGTTTGCCGCTAGCTGTCCTGGGCGGTACGGATACTTTCTTGGCTCCCAAAACCGGGCGGGCGCCGGTTTTTAACTGGCCAACTTACGGCCAAGCGGCCATCGGCGCGCTCGGCTATGGCGTCCTGGCTCAGCACGATTCAGCCGGTGCCAAACCGACGGCCAGCCTTGCTAAGGTAGCTACGGTACTGGCGATTTTGGATAAAAAACCATTAGCCCTAGGTGAACCAGGCCCAACTATTACTATCACCGCGGCCGACGTTGCTATTTATAAAAACTACTTAGCCCACGATGGTTCTGTGCTAAAGGTCGTAGCCGGCGAGAAACTAACTGAATACCAGGCGCTTCAAGCCCTGCTTTTGGTCTCAGCCAACAACGTGGCCGATACTTTGGCCACCTGGGCGTTCGGCTCAATTAGTGACTATCTGGTTTATGCAAACCAACTAGCCGTGCGACTTGATATGAGCCATACCCACTTAGCCGATGCCAGCGGTTTTTCAGCCAGCACAGTTAGTACCGCCGCCGATTTAGTACGTCTAGGTGTGGCAGCTCTAGAAAACCAGCTAGTGGCGCAGATAGTTGGTCAAAAGCAAGCCAGCCTGCCATTAGTCGGCACTGTCAAAAATACTAACTCGCTGCTCGGCGAACAAGGCATTATTGGTATTAAAACCGGTAATACCGACCAGGCCGGTGGTTGCTACCTATTTGCCAGTCGCTACACCCTATCAAACCATCAGACGCTGACCATTGTTGGAGTGGTAATGGGTGCTAAAACGGTAGCTCAAGCCATGCGCGACAGCTTAAGTCTACTGGCCGAGGCTAAAAAAGGCTTCGTTATACTAACCTTGGTTCCAAAAGATCAGGTGGTCGGTTATTATAATGTACCCTGGGCTACGCCAGCCGAAGTAGTAACGGCTGGTAGTATCAAAGCGGTGGTTTGGCGGGGCAGTCGACTGACCACTGGCGCCATTTTGCAACGGCTTGATCCGCCTCTGTTCGCTGGTTCAACTATCGGCACACTCCATATCAGTAATGATCAAGTGCAGCTCAGCACGCCGCTGGTACTAAAAACTGCGATCGCCAGCCCAAGCTGGCAGTGGCGCTTGCTGCGTCGCAAAGGCTGACTCCTAGCCAAAACAGTTAAGCTTGTGGCATAATCTGTAACTATGAAGATTACAGCCAAGAAAACCGCTTTAGTTTGGCTGGTGCTGATTCAGTGGGTTTTGGCTTATGAGTGGCTACAAGCGGCCTGGGAAAAATTTTCCAAACCAGATTTTATTAATAGTATTAGTAACACCCTAGCGGCGTTCGCGTCTAAAACAAGTTATGGTTTTTACAGCCATTTTCTAACTAGCGTTGGTATACCCCATGCCCATCTATTCGGCGAGCTAGTGCGTTACGGTGAGCTATTAATTGGCGCAGGCTTATTGGTTGGCGGTTACATGATACTGACGCTGAGAAAACTGGCCAAATGGCAGATAGCTTTATTGATCACAGCCTTACTTGGCGGAGCGTTACTTAATCTGAACTTCTACTGGGCCGCCGGTTGGAGCGGGCCTTCTACTAGCGGGATTAACGTAGTCATGGGCTGGATCAGCTTAATTCTGGCAATCCACTATATAGTTTTGTTGCGATCAGCTGATCGCAAGTTCTGAAAATAATTGATCAAAAGTTCCTAGCGCCAAGCGCCTAAAATAGCACCCATCAATAGCAGACCAATTAGGGTGTAACCGGTATCAATGGCCCACAATTTTTTGCGGGTACCACGGTAAAGCGCGGTACTTAAGTTTAGCGTGACCACAAAGCCGAGCCCAATCCAAGCCGCCACTACCAAACCCTCGGTGGCGCTAGAGACACCGAC
>CAZHVB010000056.1:0-3160 GCA_964535365.1 uncultured Candidatus Saccharibacteria bacterium
TTACATTATCAAGATTGCGCGCCGCGCGCGAAATGTGGCTGATAAAGCGCAGCATATGGCCAACAACCTAGCCGATATTAGCCAAAGCGTTAAGGATTCGGTACGACCGGCCATGATTACAACTGCCCTGGTTGAAGCCTTCAAAAAACTAAAAAACGGCCACAAAAATTCTAAAACCCCTAAAAAGAAAAATGGCGAATAACAAACAGCCAAAGGATGAGAATTATCAAAAACTTGGTAAGGCGGTGGAGGACGTTTTGCTAGGTGGGTATTTCACCACGCAAAACCGTCGTAAATTGTGGTGGGATAGCTTTATCAAAGGCGTACTTGGTGGCCTTGGCGGCGTTTTAGGCGCCACCATACTAGTGGCTATTTTGGTATGGATCTTAAGTCTGTTTAATCAATTGCCATTTCTGGATCACGTCTCTCAAGCCATCCGTAACGCCGTCAACGCCCACCACTAGGATCTACATAAGCCCCCCGTGCTAGAATTAAGAAGTTAAGACGAGGTGGATTTTGGTGCAAAAAACTGCAAAAGAACAGTTTAAGGTGAGTGATTTTGTGCATCTGCACAACCATAGCCACTACAGTCTATTAGATGGTTTGCAAAAAGTGCCCGGAATGCTGGATCGGGTGAAGGAACTGGGTATGTCTTCGGTTGCCCTGACTGATCACGGTACGCTTTCTGGTGCAATTGAGTTTTACAAAGAAGCCAAGGCCCGGGAATTAAAGCCTATTATCGGTATGGAAACCTACATTGCCCCGCGTACCCACGCCGATAAGGTTGGCAAGGAAGATGCCAATCCGTTCCACTTGATTTTGCTGGCTATGAACAACGAAGGTTACGAAAACCTGATGCGGCTAAGCTCAATAAGCTACTTGGATGGCTTTTATTATAAACCACGTATCGATCACGAACTTTTAGAGAAATACAACGCTGGGTTAATTGTGCTATCGGCTTGCTTTAGCGGTGAAGTGGCCGAGGCTCTAAGCCAAGGCCAGACACAAAAGGCCGAACAAATCGCTGGCTGGTACAAACAAATCTTTGGTGATCGCTACTACATCGAAGTTCAGGACCATGAACACTACTGGAAAGAGACCGAGCAATTGAATCGCCAGTTGGAAGCTTTGGCAAAGAAACTGTCCATCCAGGTGGTGGTTACGGCGGATGCTCACTACAGCTTACCAACAGACAAAGACGCCCACGAAGTGTTGCTCTGTGTCCAGACTGGTTCGCTGCTGAGTGACGAAAAACGCATGAGTTTAAAAGAATTCGATCTATTTGTTTCTGATCCTAAGGATATCGCCAAACGTTGGGGCACAAAAACTGAGTATTTGGCAAATACGCGTGCGATTGCGGACCGCTGCAATGTGGAAATTGAGTTTGGCCGGATGTTAATCCCTAGCTTCACGCCCCCCAAAGGCGAAACCCAAGAAACTTACTTAGAAAAACTAGCATACCAGGGATTGGCTTGGCGCTATGGCGGCAAAACGCGTGACCAAGCTACCAAACTTAATAAAAACCAGGTTATTAAGCTGGTTGATAAAAATAGCCTAAAGCGCCTGCAGTATGAGTTGACGGTGATTAACCAGATGAAGCTGGCTAGTTATTTTTTGGTGGTAGCCGACTTTGTTAACTGGGCCAAGGATCACGGTATTGTGGTTGGTCCGGGTCGTGGTAGCGCGGCCGGCTCGATTGTGTCCTACGCTCTTAACATTACCGATCTTGATCCACTTAGCTATGACTTGCTGTTTGAAAGGTTTCTAAACCCGGATCGTATTAGCATGCCCGATATTGACATGGATTTTCAGGATGATCGCCGCGATGAAGTGATTGAGTATGTGATTAAAAAGTACGGCGCCGACCGGGTGGCGCACATCGTCACTTTTGGCACCATGGCGGCCCGTAATGCCATTCGCGATACGGCTCGGGTACTGGGCTTGCCATATAGCGAGGCCGATCGGCTGGCCAAAATGGTGCCACCACCGGTTCAGGGTCGCCATACGCCGCTAGCTATTCATATTCAAAAAGAGCCGCTAATCAAAAAGGAATGCGAAGAATACCCGCGGGCCAAAGAAGTGATGGATTTGGCCATACGCCTGGAAGGCACCATTCGCTCCCATGGTGTCCACGCTGCCGGTGTGGTGATTGCGCCGGATGAGTTAACCAAATTTTCACCACTTGAAGTTGCCCAGAAAGGTGCGGTGGCTACCCAGTATTCAATGGGGCCAGTCGAGGAACTGGGCTTACTTAAGATGGATTTTCTTGGCTTATCAAACTTAACAATTATCAAAAACGCCCTGCGTATTATTCGTAAGGTTTACCACCAGGAAATCGAAGTGGCTAGCATACCACTCGATGATAAAAAGCCTTTCACGCTTTTAAGTAAGGGCGAAACTACTGGTGTTTTCCAGCTCGAATCGGCTGGCATGAAGCGCTATATTAAAGAGCTTAAGCCCAACCGGCTCGATGACATCACTGCTATGGTGGCGCTTTACCGGCCCGGGCCGATACAGTGGATTGAAGCTTTTGTGAATCGTAAACACGGCCGAGAAAAGATTGAATACGCGAATCCGGCCATGAAGAATGCGCTTGAAAACACTTACGGCATTATCGTTTATCAGGAACAGGTGATGCAGATTGCCCGTGAGATGTGCGGCTTTAGTGGTGGTCAAGCTGACACCTTGCGCAAAGCCATTGGCAAGAAGAAACGCGATGTTATGGCCAAAATGAAAAAAGATTTTATTGATGGCGCGCAAAAGACTTCTGGCGTTAGCAGCCAGTTTGTTGAAAAGTTCTGGATCGAACTGGAAAAGTTTGCCGACTACGCTTTTCCCAAGGCTCACGCGGCTTGTTATGCCCTAATTGCCTACTGGACGGCCTATCTTAAAGCCCACTATCCAGTGGTATTTATGGCGGCCTTGTTGACGAGTGACTTCGAAGATACCGATCGAGTAGCGATTGAGCTGCGCGAAGCCAAAGACATGGGTATTGAGATTTTGCCGCCCGATATTAACGAAAGTTTTGTAGAGTTCGGTATTGTACCGAACCAAAAGGCGATTCGCTTTGCGCTTTCAGCTATCAAGAACGTTGGGGCTGGGGCGGCAGAGTCAATCACCGAAGAGCGTAAGCACGGCGGTCCGTTCAAATCGCTGGCTG
>CAZHVB010000057.1:0-3151 GCA_964535365.1 uncultured Candidatus Saccharibacteria bacterium
AAATTGCTAATAAAAAACAAAAGATCGACCGAGTCGAACAAGCTATTGAACATCGACTGCGCGCCGCCGGTGAACCGACTAGGGCTATGCACTCAGCTGTAGATTCGTTGGTCGAGACCACTAATAATCTAGGGCTTGGTTTAATTGGCAGCACGGTGTATATGAGTGGGCTGACAAACCTATTCAGCCAACCAGAGTTCAGCCAACCAGACCGGATATATGAGGTGGCTTACCTGCTAGATAACCTAGTACCCTGGCTGCAAGAAACCGCACCGATTAATAAAGTAAACATCTATATTGGCAAGGAAAGCCCGATCGGTAAGGCAAGTGGCTGTTCGATTATAATTTCACGCTTTGCTTCGCCGCTTAGCGACTATAGCTACATTGGCGTGGTGGGCTCTACTCGCCAAAGTTATCCACGGGTGATTCGGTTGGTGGAACACGCCAGCCAACAACTAGAGGAGATATTAAATGGTTAAGAAACAGGTAATTGATGACAAAGCTAAGTTAGCAGAATTAACAGCTGACCTACAGCGCTTGCAGGCCGATTTTATTAATTACCGCCGCCGCAGCGATGAAGAACAGATGCAGCTAATGGCCGTAGCTAAAGAACAGGTCATTTTGCAGCTCTTGCCACTTTTGGATAATATTCAGCGGCTATTCACTCACCTGCCTGCCGATCTAAAAGATAACCCTTGGGCGGTAGGCGTAGCCAAAGTTGGCGAACAGGTAAAGGGAAGCCTAAAAGAGCTTGGCGTGGAGCCAATCGAGGCTGTTAGTAAAGAGTTTGATCCGAATCTGCACGAAGCCGTCAATTTTGAAGATGGTGTCGGCAGGCACGAGGTGGTGACCCAGGAACTACAAACCGGTTATAAAATCGGCGGCCGCGTTATCCGCCCAGCAATTGTCAAAGTAGCCAAGCACGACGTTAAACCTAAGCATATTAACAAGGAGGGATAAGATGGCAAAGATTTTAGGAATTGATTTAGGAACAACCAACTCGGCGATGGCGATTATGGAAGGCGGCCAACCAACCATTATCCCTAATGCCGAAGGCGGTCGCACGACCCCGTCGGTAGTAGCTGTTAATAAAAACGGCGAAAGGTTAGTTGGCCAAGTGGCCAAACGCCAAGCTGTGGTGAATGCCACTAATACTATCTTTGGTGTTAAGCGGCTAATTGGCCGCAAGTTTAAAGACGAAGAGGTGCAGCGCGACACCAAAACCTATCCGTATGCCATTGTCGAAGCCGGTACTGGCGTGAAGGTTAAGATGGGCGATAAAGATTATAGCCCAGAGGAAATTAGCGCTATGATTTTAGGTAAGCTTAAAGCCGATGCCGAGGCTTACTTAGGCGAAACTATTACCGAAGCTGTGATTACCGTACCGGCTTACTTTGATGATAGCCAGCGCCAAGCTACTAAAGACGCCGGTAAAATTGCCGGTTTGGAAGTTAAGCGCATCATCAACGAACCAACCGCGGCAGCGCTAGCTTATGGCTTGGACAAAAAAGGCAAGAGCGAAACGATTGCGGTATATGATCTTGGTGGTGGTACCTTTGACGTTTCGATTCTGGAACTAGGCGACGGAGTATTTGAAGTTAAAAGTACCAATGGCGATACTCATCTTGGCGGTGAAGATTTTGATAACACCATTGTCGATCATTTGATGGCTGAATATAAAAAAGAGCAGGGGATTGATTTAGCTAGCGATAAAGCCGCCATTCAAAGACTCAAAGAAGCGGCCGAAAAAGCCAAAATCGAGCTTTCAACTACTACCGAAACCGATATTAGCCTGCCCTTTATCACAGCCGACGCCGAAGGCCCAAAACACTTTGAGTACAAGTTGACGCGCGCCAAGCTAGAACAATTAGTTGGCGAGATTATCGAAAAAACTGTCAAGCCGTGCGAATCGGCCCTTAAAGATGCCAGTTTAACTGCCAAAGACATTAACGAAGTGATCTTGGTAGGTGGCCAAACCCGCATGCCAGCAGTGGTAGATAAAGTTAAAAGCATTTTTGGCAAAGAACCGCTGAAGGGCGTGAACCCGGACGAAGTAGTGGCGGTGGGGGCCGCTATTCAGGGTGGCGTGCTAACAGGCGACGTCAAAGATGTGCTACTACTGGACGTTACTCCCCTATCTTTGGGGTTGGAAACCGAAGGTGGTATTTCCACTAAGCTAATTGAACGCAACACCACCATTCCGACCAGCAAAAACCAGATCTTTTCAACCGCGAGCGATAATCAGCCCTCAGTTGAAATCAACGTATTGCAAGGTGAGCGCGAGATGGCAGCCGATAACAAAAGCCTGGGCCGGTTTATTCTGGATGGTATTCCGCCAGCCCCGCGCGGCGTGCCCCAGGTAGAGGTGACCTTTAATATTGACGCCAACGGTATTTTGAATGTGAGCGCCAAAGATAAAGCTACGGGTAAAGAGCAATCAATTACGATTCAAGGCAGCGGTAATTTGGATAAGACTGAAGTTGAAAAAATGCAAAAAGAAGCCGAAGCCAACGCCGAAGACGACAAAAAGAAACGCGAGCTGGCTGAAGCGCGCAATCAACTGGATACCGCTATATATACAGCCGAAAAGATGCTGAAAGATCAAAAAGATAAGATTAGCGATGAGGATAAAAAAACGATTGAAGAAGCCGCCAAGGCTGCCAAAGATAAGATTGAAGTTGACGACAAAACCGAGCTAGAAAACGCCGCCAAGGAACTCTTAGATAAAATCCAACCGATCGGCGCCAAAATGTACCAGGATGCTAGTAAAGAAGCCGCCGATGAAGCCAAAAAGTCTGGATCGGAAGTTGAAGGTGGTAAAACCCCGCCAGTCGGCGGAGAACCCGTCGAAGGCGAAGTCGTAAAAGAAGACGAAAAGCCAGAGAAAGAAAAGTAGAATAACGGAGAAACTCGGTGGCTAAGCGGGATTATTATGAAGTTTTGGGGGTAAAAAAAGGCGCGTCGACAGAGGAAATAAAACGCGCTTACCGGAAGGCTGCCCTGGAACACCACCCAGATAAAGGTGGCGATAGCGAAAAGTTCAAGGAAGTTAGCGAAGCCTATGAAATCCTAAAAAACCCCACCAAACGCCAACAGTACGATCAGTTTGGCCACGGTAATCCATTTGCCAACGGTAGCTACACCCAAAGTG
>CAZHVB010000058.1:0-2984 GCA_964535365.1 uncultured Candidatus Saccharibacteria bacterium
GTACACCCTGACCAATAGCAATCGAGCGCATAATTTGAGCATTGGACGGGCTTGCTGGATCGGAAGCGGCGCCAGAGAAAATTAAAAGCGGCGCCCAGCCATCTTGGTAAAGCTTCACGCCAGCTAGCGTCCTGGCTGCGGTATCGCCACCGCTAACCACCACGATGACGTCGGCCTTAACCAGTTGATCGGTGGGTGATAAATAGCGGCCAATTAACATTAGCAAAACCACAGTTGCACCGACAGCCACAACCAGCCCCACTAACTTAAACATCATCTCTTTATTATACCGTTTGGGCTGATAAGATCTTGATAACGGCTTTCAGTTCGCGAATAAAAGTTGCTAACTGCGATTTGGTTGTGTGGCGCCCAAAACTGATCCGAAGTGAACTATTGACCTTAACCGGGCTCAGGCCTAAGGCCAATAAAACGTGCGATAGACGGTCACCATTAGCGCTGCAGGCCGCACCGGTAGCCACTTGAATGCCACGCTGATCAAGATAGTGAACCAGTTTTTCACCGTTCATACCCTCAATCGCCAAACTAAGATTAGCAGGAATCCGCCGCTTAAGATCACCATTGATTGTCACTAGCTTGAACCGATCTAGTTCTTCAATCAAAAACCGCTGCAACTGACCCAAACGACTTACCTCTTTAGCCTTTTGCTGCTGGGCTATTGACAGAGCTTTGGCTAAACCAATGGCGCCGGCTACATTTTCGGTGCCACTGCGTAAACCGCGCTCCTGACCGCCACCATAAATAATCGGCTCTAGCCTAATACCGCTTTTGACAAATAAACAGGCAGTTTGCTTAGGACCATAAATTTTGCTGCCGCTAATAGTTAGTAGATCAGCGCCCAAACGGTCGACATTAAGGTCAAGGTAAGCCGCTGCCTGTGAGGCATCACTATGCAAATAGATGGGGCGTCTGACAGCGCGGCGTTGGCGGTCCTTGCGAACCGCTACCAACAACTGGCTAACGTGCCGCAGTGGCTGAATGACGCCGATTTCGCTATTAACGTAGCCAATGCTCACTAGTACCACTGAATCGGTAATTAAGTCTTTAAGTCTGACTAGGTCTATTAAACCACTGGGTTTAACCGGGCAGTAAACAGGTTTAGCGGTTGCGGCTTTGGCAGCCTCAATGACCGATTCGTGTTCAATGGCGCTGATTATAACGGCGCCGGGCGTACTTTTGGCAACCCCTTGGATAGCCAAATTGATACTTTCAGTGGCACCGGCGGTGATGATAATTTCCGATGGTCTCGCTCCAAGTATTTGAGCAACCGAAGCCCTGGCAGCCTCATAAGCCCGGTGAACTTGGCGCGCTGACGAATAAAGCGCCGAGGGATTATAAAACTGCTTTTGCTGATAAGGCTGTATAGCTTTAGCTACCCGCTTATCTAGCGGTGTAGCGGCAGCATAATCCAGATAGATCAGGTGCTTATTCATGATGGTGCTAATCTACTAGACAGTTTGATAGAGTTGTTTTCGAATCAGGTAGTAGTACCAACGCACTGACAATAACAGATTGCGAGCCTCGTCAATGTCAACTATTTGATCGGCCTGGCCGGTTTGTTGTTTGGTGATTACACCAGAACGCATCTGGTAACGAGTAACTAGCGTCTGCGCCTGGCCGTTCTGATCAACCCATTCTTCCTGCCAAACCCAAGTGCTAGGATCTTGGCAGTAAAACTGGCGATTTTGACCATCTGGTATAGGCCCAAATAGCTGGCCGCCAAGTTGGGCCTCTTGGCCTTGCAATGAATTGGCTGAGATTCGCGGGATTGATGGCGCTTGAGACCGTTTGAATGGCCGCAATATGTTCGTTATCCTCATACCGCCTCCTTTTCAGCTGAAAGACGCAACGCCAGCACAGCCTTACCAATATCGATTATCTCTTGGGCGCAAGCGGGCATATCTAGCTGTTCAACCGGTCGGTAAACTGGCTCCGGTTGGATTGGTTGAGGTAACTCTAGTGATTGGCTTACTGACTGAAGATGGTTCATAGCTTAAATAATTGCTTAGCGTTTAGGGTCGTGTTTTGAGCAAATTCAACTAGCGTTTCTTGCCTTAGCTGAGCCAAAAAATTAGCCACTACCTGCGCGTTAGCTGGTTCATTTACTTTACCACGATATGGGGCAGGCTTCAAAAAAGGCGAATCTGTTTCGAGAACTATGCGTTCACGCGGGGCGGCTTTGGCTACCGCTAATTGAGCTTGGTCTTTGGTAAAAGTCATGATGCCGTTAAAAGCAACTAAAAAGTTGTGTTCAATCGCTCGATCGAGATTATTAATCACACTAGTGAAACTGTGGATCACCCCCTTAATATTGGGATAATCACCTATAATCCGCCAGAAGTCATCAAAAGCGTCACGCACGTGGAAAACCAACGGTTTATGGTGCTCTAACGCCAGCCCGATTTGAAAACGCAAAGCTTTTTCCTGATCCCGTTTACTTGAATGCTTGTAGTAGTAATCTAGCCCACATTCGCCAACCGCTACCACTTTTGGCTGATCGACTAGTTGCCTAAGTCGATCAAGTTCTTTTGCGCCTAGCTTAGCCTCATGTGGGTGCAGGCCGATCGTCGCAAAACAGCTGGGTCGGTCTTGGACAAACTCCACTGCCTTAGCGCTATCATCAGCACTGGTGCCGACGCAAATAATCGTTTCGACGCCAGCCCGGGCGGCGGTTTCGATAACCTGGTCTGGGTTGAATCTGTACTGGCGATCGTGGATATGCGCGTGCGTATCAATCAGCATCGGGTGTTTGAGTTGGCCTGGAAACAGGGTCAATACGCGGGAAAAGCATACCTACATCGGCGTGAACCAATCCATCGGCGAAAGTTTTTTCAATTTTAGCAGCCGCCTGGGGCAAAAACGGTGCTAACAATTGCCCAATGCCAAGGCTATTGCTAACCGTATAGGCTAAAACCTCGGCCAAGTGGTCTATATCCTTATTTTTAAATAGTTGCCAGGGTTTTTCT
>CAZHVB010000059.1:0-2941 GCA_964535365.1 uncultured Candidatus Saccharibacteria bacterium
GCGCTGAATAACTCGCCAGTGGACACGCTGATGACTTGAAACGCTGATGTGGGCCGTATCGGCTACCAGAGTGTTAACCAGGGTTTCACCGAAATTGCGCTTAACACTAATTAACTTGAAATAGGCACTATATAGGCGAATTTCGTTTAGATAGTGAATTATCAAGGGCAGGGCCTTGAGGCTGATACCCGGCATATATTTAAGATCGCCAGTCGGCATCGCCATCACCACACCAAGCTCCTTTAAGTGAGTGATGTTATGTAGCTTTTTATGGATAAAGTCGGCGGCAATATCGCCCCACTTTTGGTTATCATACTGAATAATTTCAATCGGCCGTTGTTCAAAATCCTGAAAACTCAAATCTTTATACTGTTTGATATAGCTGTTTAGCCAGACCGGCTCCTCGGCAAAGCGCAAAGCACCATAAATTTCAAACAAGTTCTCATGGGCTAGCATGTCGTCAACCCGTTTATAACCTAAACGAACCATGGTGTTTGGTGGCGGCATAGCTCGTAAAAAGCGCTTGGCCACCGATTTTTTCAAAAACCAGCCACCTCTTGGCAATTTAATAGTTTGCGCCGTTTTAACAATTAGCGGCATCATCTCGCGAACGTTATCCGGGTCTTGGCCGCCAAGCGAATGAGCCAGGTACTCATCGTCGGCCTTAACTCGGTTGATCAGAGAATAGTACAGCTCTTTACCGTTAAAGCCAGAGCTTAAACCAAGTTTAGCCGCTCGTTCATAAGCCTTAGCTAAAATTTCGCCGGTTAAAGCAGTGTCGATACCGGGTTTATCGGTGATATCTTCCAGTTGACGCAAAGCGAGCGTAAACAAGGGGTCTTTGGCTTTTAACAAACGTCCTAAAGGCGACATATCCTCAAGTATAACCCGCTATTTGGAAGGCGAGCAAACTGCCTATGCTTGAAGCGGCCGAGTCTTGATTGCCATATGACCAAGCTTAGCACTCTTATATAAAATACCGGCCTGGCTGCCAACGACTTGAGCAACTGAAGTAGCATTAGCTGCACCAAAAACCAGGGCGGCTTCAAGCTTGGCACCAGCCGCCAGTCTAGCCACTACACCAGCCCCAAAAGCATCACCCGCACCCGTTCGATCAATCACTTTTACTTGGCGATATAAACCAAGCTCATAGATAAGCGCTCCATCGGTCGCCCAGGCGCCACGCGGACCGTCGGTTAATATAACGTACGGGCAAGCCCCGGCGGCAGTTTTGATAATATCGGCAGCTGAACCAGCGCCAAAAAGTTTGGCTAGTTCTTCTTTATTGCCAATCAAAACTGCTAGATCGACCAGTAGAGATTTGAGTTTACTAGACACTGAGAGCTCGCTGCTGCCTGGGTTGTAAGCCACTTTTATACCGGTAGAACGGGCCAGTTTCAGGATTGCGGCCAGTAACTTTAGGTCGCTTGGTAGAGCACTAAGGTAGAGCCAGTCTGCTCCGCCAAGCTTACTTAAGTTGACGTCGGCTAGCGTGAGCTGGTGTGAAACACCGTGGTAAGTCAAGATGGTGCGTTCGCCACTTGGCGCGAGTAAGATAGTCGAAAAGCTGGTCATGCCGTCCAAATCACAAAGCATCTGGCTAGTGTTGATGTTTTCATTTTTAAGCGTCTGCAAAATCTCGTTACCCGGTAAGTCATCAGCAATTTTGCCGACAAAACTGGTTGCAAAACCCTGGCGGGCAAAAGTCACCGCGGCATTGGCTGAGTTGCCGCCGACGCTGAAAACTACCTGCTCTATCGGTAATTTTTGCCCCAAGGGAAATTGTTCAACGTAATCGTGACTACGCACATCGCGTTTGGCGGCTAGCACTTCACCCATCAAAAAAGTGTCAAACGTGGCTGCTCCAAGCGTAATAATTTTTATTCGTTCGGCCATAATCTTAACTAACAATCTGAGCGATCATCTTAAACCGCTCCGGCAATGTCTGACTTAAAAAAGTCTGTTTAGCTTCACCCGTAAGCCTAGCGACTTCTTGCCATAGAGCCCGACCGGCCAAAAAACCAACGCAGCCATTAGCTGCAGCAACCTCGAGTTGGTGCCTAAAGGTTTCGAACCGCTCGCCGGCCGTCAATAAAATCCAGGGCATATCACCAAGCAGGGCCGTAATTTTTTGACAATAAGCTTCGGAGGTTGGATACTCGAGTTTAAACACATCTGGTTTTACGTCCGCCTCCAAAAAGGCGTGGACCGAGCGCAATACCAAATCGCCGTCAATCTGGTAGCCCGAGTTAATCGGGTCATAGGTTCTGATTTCTAAAAAGAATGGCAAGCCGGCAGCCCGGGCGTCAGCCATAGCTTTTTGGCTAATCGTCAGTTGGGTTTTGGCGCTTTTTATATCAGGGTTGAAGTAGATCAACAGTTTAGCCCCACTGGCGCCGTTTTGGATCAAACTTTGAGCCGAGTAGGCAAGTGTGGTTAGTCGCTCGCCAGCCTGATCGCTATAGCCGCTTTTCTCCATTGGCAGTAAAAACGGCTTATTAAAGCCTTTATAGGCCGCCAGTCCGTAATCTGGATCAATCAAAACCCCACTAACCTGATCAATGAGCGCGCCTATAATGTCATGTTTCAGATCAATTGCCGCTTGCTTATCCAAAGTCGGTATATCATCTAACCCCATCAGCTTCAGAAAACTTTCACGGTGATCAATCGCCAACATTAAAAATTTTTGATTGATTTGAAAATCAGCTAGAGCCATAGCTACTTTGACCCCACCAAATCCGTTACCGTTTTCTCGATATGGGGTGCTGTTAGACCAAAGTAATCCAGCAGTTGATCTGGTTCGCCCGACTCACCAAAGCGGTCTTTCAGGCCTAACCGCACCAGTTTAGTTGGTAGATTTTCGGATAAGACTTCAGCCACGGCTCCGCCGACGCCACCGTTAATTTGGTGCTCTTCGAGGGTGATAACCAAGCCAGTTTTA
>CAZHVB010000060.1:0-2879 GCA_964535365.1 uncultured Candidatus Saccharibacteria bacterium
TTTGTTCCAGTTTCACCACCTTGGCATTTGGCCAGTCGCGTTCGAAATCTAAGATATTGCGAAAGTTGGCCCCGCGCCAGCCATAAATGCTTTGCCAATCGTCGCCAACCACACATATATTATGGCTTTTAGCCGCCAGCAGTTTAATCAGTCGGTATTGGGCATGATTAGTGTCCTGATACTCATCAACCAAAATATAGCGGAACTGGTTTTGCCACTTGGCCAAAATAGCTGGCTGACTTTGAAGCAAATAAACAGTTTCTAGTAGTAAATCATCAAAATCTAGGGCCCCAGCCTGGCGCAGTAACTGTTGGTAACGCTTATAAACTTTAGCTGCCAGTTTTTGAACCGGTCCTTGAACTAGATCCTGATAGTGCGCTGGGTCTATTAGTTCGTTCTTGGCCGATGAAATCAAGCTACGCATCAGGCTTGGTTGGTAGCGCTTTTCGTCGATTCTGTAATCGCGCATAGCTTGCTTAATAGTGGCTAGGCTATCCTGTTCATCAAAAATCACAAATTGGCGGCCAATACCAATTGCTCCCCCATCAGTGCGTAAAAGGCGTACGCCAATACCGTGAAACGTCCCTAGAAAGGGCATAAAACTGCGATCGGTGGCTGATTTACCAAGCAGTCGAGCTAACCGCTGCCGCATCTCGCCCGCCGCTTTATTGGTAAAGGTCACGGCCAGAATTTGGTTGGGGTTGGCTTTCTTATTTAGAATGATGTAGGCAATCCGATGGGTCAGGGTTTTGGTTTTGCCACTACCGGCGCCAGCCAAAATCAATAGTGCACCCTCCGTTGCTACCACCGCCTCTTTCTGGGCAGCGTTTAGGCCAGCTAACGCGTCGTTCATTATATCTAAAATTGTAGCAAGCTTTGGTTCTATCTACGTTACGGCTAAATTTTCAGTAGGTAGATGACGATTAAACCACCAGTTATGACCACGAGCAATATACTCGCAATCCAAACTAAAGTGCGGAGCAAACTGCGACCAAAACTACTCTTCCGAGTCGGCTCCACAGCCGATTTATTACTAAACTCTGGTTGGTCGATCGGAGCATTTTTGTAATCTTCCATAACTTACCTTAGTTAATCATGACCACTTTAGCTCTGACAAGCTAAGCTACTTTGTGACCGATTTATGTAGCTTTAATCTAGAACCACCCGCGGACTGGGTTAGTTTTACGATCGAAGCAAAAGCATACGGGTTCAGGCTGGCCCCACCGACTAAAAAGCCATCCAGGCCTTTAATTTTTAAGTAATCGGGCACAAAGTCCGCTTCGACACTGCCGCCATAAAGTACCCGAACGGTACCAGCCACGGTTTGGCCAAACAGACCGCTTAAGGTGTTTCGGATCACTCTCATGGCTTTGGTAATTTGTTCTGGCTTAGCAATCTCGCCCGTACCAATTGCCCAGATCGGTTCATAGGCAATTACGATCTCGGCTACCTCGCGCGTCGTCAACATCACGAGCCCAGCCGTTAGCTGATCATGTAGCACCTGGGCGGTTTCGTTATCTTGACGCTCAAACAGGTTTTCGCCCACGCAAATAATCGGCGTTATACCATTACGCACCGCGGCCGATACTTTGCGCGCCACCACGTCATTGGTTTCATTAAAATTTAACCGCCGTTCAGAGTGACCAACAATTACATAATCGACCAGCCCAGCTACCTGAGTAGCCGACACTTCACCGGTAAAAGCACCGTGATCGGCAAAATAAATATTTTGAGCACCCAGCTTAAATTTCATTGGTTTTAGAGCTGCCCTTAACGGCGCGAGCATTACCATCGACGGACACAAAACTACTTCTACCCTGGGCGAAGCGCTAATATTTCTATCTAGATGATCGATTAGCCTACGGGCCTCATCAATTGTCAGATTCATTTTCCAATTACCAGCTACTAAACGTTTACGCATCTTAAAATCCTTATGTCTATACTAACCGATCGTCCCCTATTTATCGAGCAGCGCTTCCACGCCCGGCAATTTTTTGCCAGCCATCAATTCCAAACTGGCCCCACCACCAGTCGAAACCCAATCGAATTTTCTAATGAAACCAGATGTATCTAGAAAGGCAGCTGTATCACCCCCCCCGATCAAGCCAAAGGCACCTGACTTGATAATGTTTTCGGCAACCGATAACGAGCCCTCTTTAAACTGTTGGTATTCGGTCATACCCAAAGGGCCGTTCCAAATTACCGTGCCGGCTTTCGATATGATTTGGCTAATTTCGTCCATACTTTCTTGGCCTAAATCCAGTATGTAATCGTCGGGGTCAACCGATTTCAGCTTTTTTTCTTGACGAGCGGTTTTTGGATCAAGCGCTTTACCGCAAGCTACATCCTTAGTGGGAAAGTAGAGCTGGCATTGTTTAGTTTTAGTTAAAGCCAGCAATCGGGCGGCTTCGCTAACCGCCGCTGGTTCATAGATGCTTTTGCCAATTGCGTAGCCCATTTGACTAAAAAAGGTATTGGCCATAGCTCCGCCAATAACGAGTGTATCGGCGGTATTAACCAAACGCTCAATTAATTCAATTTTATCCGACACTTTAGCCCCACCCAAAATGGCTACCAGCGGCCGTTTGGGACTTTCCATAGCTTCAGTGATCGTATCGACTTCTTTGGCTAGCAAGAGCCCGGCTACGCTTGGTAAAAACTTGGTGATTGCGCTGGTAGAGGCATGCGCTCGGTGCACAACCGCAAACCCATCCTGCACAAACGCTCCGCCTAATCCTGCTAACTTTTTAGCAAAGTCTGGATTATTAGCTTCCTCTTCTGGGTGAAAGCGCAAGTTTTCCAGCAGAATTATTTGGCCTGATCTCAGACTGGCCGCGGCCTGTTCCACCTTTTCGCCCACACAATCATCAATAAACTGC
>CAZHVB010000061.1:0-2863 GCA_964535365.1 uncultured Candidatus Saccharibacteria bacterium
AGCCGGTAGGCAGATAACGATTAGAACCAACCTGATCGCCCGCCACGCCCTTTACGCCCTGACCGCGGCGGCGGGCGTAGCTGATCTGTTTGATTTAAACCAAGAGCAAATTATAAGCGGCCTGGAAGAGTTTAGGCCGCTGCCTGGCCGCATGAACCCATTAGCAGGTCTTAATGACAGTATGATTATTGACGACTCGTATAATTCTAGCCCCGATGCTGCGATTGCTGCACTTGAGACGCTGTATACACTGCCGGCTAAACGGCGACTAGCTGTGCTTGGCTCGATGAACGAACTTGGCAGTTATTCGAAAGAAGGGCACGAGAGCGTGGGTGAGTGGTGCGCTAAGTTGGATCGGTTGATAATTATCGGAGCCGAAGCTAAACGCTACCTTTTACCGCATGCCCTCAAAAGCGGGTTGGCAGCCAAAAAAGCCAAGGCTTTTAGCTCGCCTTATGCTGCCGGTAGCTACCTGGCCAAGCAGGTTAAACCGGGCGATTTGATTTTGGTCAAAGGTTCGCAAAACGGCATTTTCGCAGAGGAAGCCGTTAAAAAATTACTGGCTAATCCAGCCGACAGCGGCAAACTAGCACGTCAAACTGGCTTTTGGCAAAAACGTAAGGCTGCTCAATTTAAGCTAAAATAGAGCCTTGAATGCTTAAGTAAAGGGTATTTATGGGTCCGTATCAACCAAAAAAAATTGAGCCGAAGTGGCAAAAAATTTGGGAAACAACCAAGCTTTATCAGGCCAAAAAGGATGATAAGCGGCCCAAGTATTATGAGCTCGAGTTTTTCCCTTACCCTTCAGCCGCTACCTTACACGTGGGTCATGTGCGTAACTACACGTTGTCTGACAGTTTTGCGCGTTATAAAAGGATGAGTGGTTTTAACGTTTTGCACCCGATGGGTTGGGACGCCTTTGGTCTGCCGGCCGAAAACTACGCTATTAAATCCGGTATCTCGCCGCGCCGCTCAACCGAGGCTAACATTAAAGTCTTTAAGCGCCAGTTCAGCCAAATGGGTTTTAGTTATGATTGGAGCCGCGAAATCAATTCATCAAACCCAGATTATTACCGCTGGACGCAATGGCTATTTCTGCTGTTCTATAAGCGCGGGCTAGCTTACCGTAAAAAAGCCCTAGTCAACTGGTGCCCGCAGGATAAAACCGTTTTAGCCAACGAGCAGGTGATTAACCGTAATGGCCGTAACGTTTGCGAGCGCTGCGAATCGACTGTTGAACAAAAAGAACTTGAGCAGTGGTTCTTGAAGATCACCGATTACGCTGAGCGGTTGCTTAAAGACCTGGATAAGATTGATTGGCCCGAAGGCATTAAAGCCATGCAGCGTAACTGGATTGGTAAAAGCCAAGGCGCTTTAATAAAATTCCTGGTGCCTAATTCCAAATTCCCAATTGAGGTCTTTACGACTCGCCCCGACACACTGTTTGGCGCTACCTACTTGGTTTTAGCGCCCGAGCATCCCTTGGTCGACCGGTTTACCACCAAAGCGCAAAAGGCTAAGATGGAAAAATATGTTGAGCAGGCTCGCCGCAAAACCGAGCTTGATAGGTTAGTCGCCGATAAGCTTAAAACCGGCGTTTTCACAGGTACTTACGCGCTTAATCCGGCCACTAAACAAAAGATCCCAATCTGGATCGCCGATTACGCGTTGATGAATTACGGCACCGGTGCCATCATGGCCGTGCCGGGACACGATCAGCGAGACTACGAGTTTGCCCTAAAGTTTAATTTGCCGATTACGATAGTGATTGAACCTGTTACTGGTGAACCGCAGACAGACCCTGAGTTTCGCCGCAGCATCGTGGCTGTGGTTGAAGATCTTAAAACCGGCAAAATTCTATCGATTAATTGGGGGCCAAAACTGGGCGGTAATTTGCTGATTGGCGGCGGGCTTGAGCCAGGCGAAGACCCGATCACAACTGCCAAAAGAGAAATCACCGAAGAAACTGGCTATCAAGACCTGGAGTTTATTGGTCAGACCGAAACAGTTCATCACCACTACTTTGCAGCTTCCAAAAATGTGCCGCGCCAGATCGAGGCCATTGGTCTGCATTTTCGCTTAAAATCACAAAAGCAGATGGTTCAGAAACTTGAGTCGGATGAGGCTGGAAAATTTACGATCGAATGGTTAGATAAAGACGAGGTTGAACGTAGCATAACTGATGCTTTGCACGCCTATGTTTTTAGTAAATTAATCGGTGCTAAGGTTTGGGCTGGTGAGGGTAAAATGATAAATTCTGGCCAGTTTAACGGTCTAAGCTCTAGTCTAGCCCGCGCTAAAATAGTTAAAAAATTCGGTAAAGCCCAGGTTAACTATCACTTGCGCGATTGGAGCGTCGGCCGCCAACGCTACTGGGGCTGTCCGATCCCGATCATTTACTGTACTAAATGCGGCACGCAGCCGGTGCCAGAAGCAGGTCTGCCTGTGATCTTGCCAGAAAATGTTACGTTTGAGCCAACCGGCCAATCGCCACTAGTTAATTTACCTAGCTTCGTGAATACCAAATGTCCAAATTGCCAAGGCCCGGCCAAACGCGAAACCGACACTTTTGACGCTTTTGTTGATTCGGCTTGGTATTTTTTGCGCTTTGCCGATCCACATAACGGCAAAGCGGCTTTTGATAAAACGGCGGTTGATTACTGGTTGCCGGTCGATACCTATATTGGTGGAGCCGAACACGCTGTGGCCCATCTGCTTTATGCTCGCTTTTGGACCAAAGTGTTCCAGGATGCTGGCTTGGTCACGATTAGCGAGCCGTTCAAAAGTTTGCGTAATCAAGGCATGATCGGTGGAGCCGATGGCCGCAAGATGGGCAAACGCTACGGTAACGTAGTGACACCCG
>CAZHVB010000062.1:0-1213 GCA_964535365.1 uncultured Candidatus Saccharibacteria bacterium
GATCGCCGGTTCAAATCCGGTCGAGCCCGCCACGAAAATGGTCAATGCCATCTAGCGGCAAGCCAGTATATAGTTAAATTCAAGTTATTATGATAAAAACTACCCAACATTTTGTAACCTTAAAAACCACTCTAGCTGAAGTTCGAGGCCGGTTAGCTAAGCTACTAAAAGATCGGCTATTCACGGCTTTTGTAGCCAGTAGTTTACTGGTTAGTTTAGCTAGTATCAGCTTGATTTTGTGGCGAGTTAGGCCAACTGATTTTGCGGTGCCGCTACGCTATTCGAGTGCCCAGGGTTTTGACACGCTTGGTGCCTGGTACCGGGTCTATAATTTCGCCTTTTTTACGCTACTAGTTACAGTCAGCAATTTGTTGCTAGCTGCCTTTAGTCTGGAAAAAAGCCGCATCGCCAGCTTTTTCTTGGTGATGGGCAGTTTGGTTATAAATATCTTTACCCTAGTGGTGGTTTTGGTGTTGACGGCTCATCTTGAGGTCTAGCGTGCGTAGCCTAATGTTTGATGCCAAAGAAGTTGGCCGAGGCTGGGTGTGGCTGGCTCGCTCGCTCGAGATTATAAGCGGCTTAAGTGTTTGGCTGTTTCTATTATCGCCAATTATTCTGAGTTTTATTCAGCCGATCTGGGTGGCTTACTTAATCATTGGTTTCGATCTGATTTGGATGACTAAAATTGTTGGTTATGCCATGCGCCAGGTGCGAGGTTATAATCGCATGGTAAGAGTCGAACGCGCGCCCTGGCATGCCCGTTTGGCTGATCTCAAAGATATACCCGCCACACTTTCTAAGATAGAAAAAGGTCCTTCACCTTGGAACGGTCACTACCGCCGGTGGCTAGAACTGTATGAATACCGGCACTATCTACGTAGAGTGGTGAATGAAGAGGTGGAGGTGCTTGATCCAGACCATATCTACCACGCCGTCATCGTGGCTACATATAATGAAAGCCTTGATGTGCTGGAGCCTACCATAAAGGCTATCATCAAATCTAAGCACCCGCTCAGTAAACTTTGGTTATTTATAGCTTACGAGGCGCGCGGCGGTGAGCAAACTGCTCACAATGCCGCTTACCTGATTAAAAAATACGGCAGGCGCTTTGATTATGCCGAAGCTGTGGCCCACCCGGTCGGTATGAGCGGAGAGGCGATCGCTAAGGCCGGTAACATTACTTATGCCGCCCATAAACTTAGAGCTTATGCTA
>CAZHVB010000062.1:1223-2704 GCA_964535365.1 uncultured Candidatus Saccharibacteria bacterium
CAGATCACGTGATCGTTACCACACTTGATGCCGATACCCGTCCGGCCCGCCAGTATTTCTCGCATTTAAGCTTTATTTATGCAACTACCCCGAACCGCACCCATAAATCCTACCAACCGATTTCGATGTTTCTAAATAATATCTGGGACGCCCCGGCAGCTACCCGCCTAGTGGCCTGTTTGAATTCGGCCTGGATCATGTCCGAAGTAACCAGGCCACATCGTCTGCGCAATTTCTCGGCCCATGCCCAAAGTCTGCAAACTTTAATTGATACTGATTATTGGAACGTTAAATCGATTGTCGAAGACGGCCATCAGTTTTGGCGGACTTACTACGCTTATCACGGCGACCACACGGCTATACCGATCTACGTACCGGTTTATCAGGACGCTGTTTTAACCAATCGCTATTTCAGGACTCTTAGGGCACAGTTTCTCCAGCTGCGTCGCTGGGCCTGGGGTTGTTCTGATATACCTTTTGTTTTTGTTCAAAACTTGCGCCATAAGGAGATTAAGTTTACTAGTAAGTGGTGGTACTTTTTCCGCCTGTATGAGGGCTATTTTACCTGGGCTACGGCCTCCTTGGTTCTGGCGTTTGCGGCTTGGGCACCGCTGCTATTAAACCATGGCTTAGTTAATTCGACCTTGGCTCACGAGTTACCGATTTTTGCCAGCCGGATTCAGCTTTTGACCAGTTTTGGCATCGTTCTGGGAGCTTGGATCAGCTTGGCTACTTTGCCGCCCCGCCCCGCCCGCTATAGAAAAAGCCGCTGGTTCACGATGCTTTTGCAGTGGTTTTTGTTTCCGTTTGTGGCTATTTTTATTCACTCTATGGCGGCCCTTAACGCTCAAACTAGGCTGATGTTTGGTAAGTATTTAGAAAAGTTTGACGTCACCGAAAAAGCGGTTGTAAGTGATAGAATAGCCATTAACCGTAAAACATGAATCACCTATACCTTGCCGCTTTCGTTTTTGCTTTTAGTCTAAGCTTAGCCGTTACGCCGTTAATGCGCAGCTTAGCACACGTCAAAGGCCTGTTTGATAAGCCCACCACTAAGCGCAAAGTACATGCCCAACCAACACCGCGGCTCGGGGGGGTAGCTATCACATTGGCTTTTGTGCTGCCTTTTCTAGCTTATTTTAAGATCAGTCGCGTGCTGGTTGGTTTATTAGCCGGCGTCATAATCTTATTTACGGTTGGTCTAGTTGACGATATTCGTGATTTGCGGGCTCGCACCAAGCTCTTTTGGCAAGTCGTGGCTTGCTTGGCGGTTTTGGCCGGCGGTATTGGCATTGTTTATATTACTAATCCCCTAGGTGGGCTGGTTTTGCTAAACCATTGGCGTATTCCGGTTGCGTTTGGGCATATCCATTTTAATATTTTGCCAATCGCCAACGCCGTGAGTGTTATCTGGATGCTCGGTATGATTAATGCCGTTAATTTACTAGATGGGCTTGATGGCCTGGCGGCTGGCATTTCAG
>CAZHVB010000063.1:0-2691 GCA_964535365.1 uncultured Candidatus Saccharibacteria bacterium
CTCTACCAACTGAGCTATATCCCCTTGAGCAACCCGTATTATAAAAGATCGGGGTTGTCTAATAAAGCTTCCAGGCTACCGGCTTCCTTAAGTCTGGTAAATAGAAGGTTCATAAACTTATAGCGAAATTCGCGGTCATCAATTGATAGCTCAGCTGCAAGCTGCCCAAGTTTATTGGCAACTCTAAGATCATAGGTATTGGCGTTTTCGGCCCCATCATCTGGCACAACGTGATAGCCCTCTGGCATATCCTCAGATAATACCCTAGCTACAGTCTCGCGCGAGAACAAAATGAAAGCCTGACGCGCTTCGGGTTGGTCCGGATCAGCGGGCTTATGATCACGCCCCAGATCTAGATTTCCTATTGCCATACTAATTCTATATTATACCACATATCGTCAACAAGGGCTACTCGAGGTCGGGGGCATCAAAGGCGTCGATTCCAAAAAGTAATTCTTCCAGACCATCATGATAACGGTCCTCATTTTTTTCTTGGCGGGGCACTGCTTCGACTGTTAGGGGTGGATGGGCGATCAATGCCTGATCGTTGTCTTTCACCTCATCTGGCTTTGGTATATTCTCCATAATCTATGTATTGCGCTTATTTAATTAAGCGCAATAATTCCTTTTCGTCAATTCGTTTGGTTTTATATTTGGCAGCCTCACTGATTTTGTTTTCGCCAGGTTCTTTGCCAACTACCAGATAGTCCGTATCGCGGCCAACGGCATTCTGAAACTTGCCGCCGAGTGCGCGAATCTTGTCGGCAGCGGCTTCGCGGCTGATTGAATCAAGCGTACCCGTGATAGCGAACGACTTACCGGCTAACTTACCGCTGGTTTTGAGCGCAATCGGCTTAACGCCAACTTTGGCTAACTTATCTAACAGCACCACGCTATCGGCTTCATGAAACCAAGTATAGATACTGTGCGCCACTATACTACCGATACCAGCTACCTGTTCAAAATCTTCCAAGCTGGCTTTCTCCATGTTTTCTAAACTGCCAAAGTGGTTAGTCAAGTCAATCGCCGTTTGACGGCCGACGTGGCGAATACCCAGGCCAAACAGAAAACGGTCGATCGGCACTTGGCGTTTAGCTTGAATAGCGGCCACAATCTTGTTAGCAGATTTTTGGGCAAAACGATCAAGCTGTTCGATAGCACTAGCTTTAAGGGCGTATAAATCGGCAACATCGTGAATCAAGCCTTGCTTTAAAAACAGCTGGGCATTTTTTTCACCTAAGCCTTCGATATCCAAAGCTTCCTTAGAAACAAAATGCAACAGCTGACCGCGCAAGCGCGACGGACAATTCAGGTTCGGACAGCGCCAAATTGCCTCTTCAGCTTTGATTTTAACCAGTTTGGTATTACAGACAGGGCATTTGGTCGGCATCTTAAAAACTTTTTCGTGACCAGAGCGCAATTTTGGTAAAGAACTAACTATTTCTGGAATCACATCGCCGGCTTTGCGGATCACCACCGTATCGCCAATCCGAACGTCTTTACGCTTCACTTCATCTTCATTATGCAAAGTGGCAAATTGCACGGTTGAACCGGCCACTCGCACCGGCTCCATTACCGCCACCGGTGTGGCGGCCCCAGTGCGGCCAATGCTCACGATAATGTCTTTGACTTTAGTAGTGGCTTGCTCGGCCGGATATTTGTAAGCTATGGCGCCGCGCGGGGCCTTACCAACCACGCCAAGCTGATCGAACTGTTCACGGTCATCCACCGCCACCACCAAGCCATCAACTTGGAATGGCAGGTCGTAGCGCTTTTTCTCCCAAACTCTAATGTAATCGAGCACTTCTTTTTCACTCCGAGCCAGTTTGTGCTGGCTATTAACGGCAAAGCCAAGCTGGCGGGCCAATTCATACTCCTGGTTTAGAGTTGGTTGAGATGTGTTGGTTAAGAGGGCGTAAGCCCGAAAACGTAAGCGGCGAGCAGCGGTTAACTTGGGGTCTAGTTGGCGTACGCTGCCAGCGGCTAGATTACGCGGATTAGCAAAGGTGGGTAAGCCCTGTTCGCTACGCTCTTGGTTAATTTTTTCAAAGTCTTTTTTATAGATAATGACTTCGCCACGCACTTCAACTCGACTTTGATAAATAATCGGCACTATGGTTTTATCGGTACGCAGTTTGAGTGGAATAGCTTCAATCGTGCGCACGTTTTGGGTCACGTCCTCGCCGATATAACCATCGCCGCGAGTGACACCGCGCACTAGCAGGCCGTTTTCATAGATCAATGCGCAGGCCAGGCCATCCATCTTGATATCAACATGAAAGTTAAGGTGTTTTTGATCGGTCAGTTTATAAATGCGCTTGGCCCAGTCCGTAAATTCAGCCTCGCTAAAAGCGTCATTTAAGCTCAGCATTGGCTGTTGATGGCTGACTGATTCGAACTTTTCTAGCGCCTTACCACCTACCCGTTGAGTCGGTGAATCAGGCGTAATCAAAGCTGGGTAGGTAGCTTCGATGGCGCGCAGTTCACGCGTCAATGAATCATAGATGTCATCAGATACGGTTGGATCGTCAAGCACGTGATAGCGATAACGCAAATCATTGATTTGGTTGCGCAGTTTAGCCGCACGCAGACTAGCCGCTTTTTTAGCTGGCTTGGTCACACCGCCTCCTGATAAAGCCGAAATAAAAAGATATAGACTAGCGGTATAACTAAACCAAAGCTAACGATTTG
>CAZHVB010000064.1:0-2690 GCA_964535365.1 uncultured Candidatus Saccharibacteria bacterium
CGTAAAGCAAAGGTCCCCGGTTCGGATCCGGGAGGTGGCTCCACCTTTCCACCTGACGCGAGATTAGTGTAGAGGTAGTGCGTGTGCTTTCCTTCGCCTACTCTATCAAGCGGGTATAGTACAGCGGTAGTATGTGACCTTCCCAAGGTTGAGACGCGAGTTCGATTCTCGCTACCCGCACCAGATAGTTATTGCCCAGAGGTTGTCTGTGAACCGGCAGGTTGGGCAAGTTTGATAAAGTTTCTGACGCTAGCTTTAGCCAGTTGATCTGTTAGATAGGTCTGAATGTCCTCTGAATATTTGATCAAGATGTGCGAAACGCGCACCTGATCGCCCTGTTTATCGGTTGCTTTGATGATGTGAAAACCAAACTGAGTAGTAATAATGTCGGAAACCTGACCGGTGGAGAGCGCCAACGCCGCGTTCTTGAACTCATCAACGTACGGGCTTGTGGCAGAAATAAAGCCTAGATCACCGCCGTTATTTTTAGTGCCTTCGTCTTGCGAGTAATGCTTAGCTAGCTTGGCAAAATCTGCGCCGCCATTAGCCTTAGCTAAAATCGCTTCAGCTTGCTGGTGTTGGGCCTCACTAACCTGCGGCAAAACTACCAGCTCGAGCTTCTGCTGCAATAGCTGTAGGTAATAGACATGGCGGAAATCATCCAAGCTCCAGTTGTAGTATTGCTTAATAGCGCTGGCAAACTTCTGCTCGCCACCCTGCTGGGCTATCAAATCGCTGACGGCCTGATCAAGCTCGGCTTTGGGCACACTAACGTTATTAGCTTTGGCTAATTGTTTTGTGATGGCTTCTAATTTAGCGGTTAAAAGCGCTGATTGCTGGATACTATGCAGCAAGTCCTGAGCGCTAGCATCTTTAAAATTGACGGGTTGATTAGTGGCACCGGCTGGTCCGGTGGGGTTGGCATATATATTTTTACGGTAACGCACCTCGAAAGCGTAATCAGCATAAGATACAAAGCTGCCATTAACTTTAGCTACCGGAAACGGCAAAATCCGTGCCACTCTATATACAAAATAGCTATCGTTATGGGCGACGTAAATCAATAGACTAACGGTGATTAAGAAAGCCAGCGCTAGTGCCACCAAGATACCAACCGTAAAGGCTAGCACTTTGTGGCGCGCTAAGCCCAAAGGTTTCAGATATTTAGAGCCGTTATCTAGGACTTCGGCGCGGGCTTTTTCCACCGCGGCGCGCTGTTTGGCTAGGCTTGATTTGACGCGTTTAGTTAAACCCCGTTTAGTACTTGGCTCGTCCATAATCCTTCCCTATTTTAGCTGGTTACGCCTACGTCACCAAGTGGCGCCATCGGGTTGAAAGACCGCATCTGTTTAACCATCAGTTGATGAATGCGTTCTGGCTTATGGATAAATTTAAGATCCAAGTTACCCACATAGGTTTGAACGGTGATAGTACCGAAGCCAAACAGGGTAGCTTGTAAGCCCTTAACCTCGTAATTAACGCTCTGGATCTTGTTTAAGCCCACGTCAACCACTTTGCGGTTAAAAAAGCCTTTCTGGCTGATTTGAATCAGTCGCACATCGGTCATGATGTAAAGGCTGAAGTACCAGCCAATTAAGCGATAACCAAAAACCAGCAAACCGAGTACGAAGCCGATTAATAGACTCCACCAGGGCCAGCTTTTAAGTGGTGCCAAAGATAGTGGTAAGGCAAAAACAGTTACGATTAATAAGAACGCGATCAGGGATTTACGCATCACAATCGGATGCTGACGAAAAACAATTTGCACTTTCTCGCCTTCGTCCTCACCGGGAAATTCATATTCGCTCATGTCTTTGTTTTTACTCACTAGCACCTATGATACCACCGCTGATAAAACCAGCCTAGTAGCGGTTAACTAGTAAAGTTTTACTAGTTAACTATCCTGGCGCCCCGAGCAGGAGTCGAACCTGCGACACCCTCCTTAGGACGGAGGTGCTCTGTCCTCTGAGCTACCGGGGCACGCTTCAATTATAAGATTATTTATCTGATCTGTGCCACTGGGCTGGTTTGCCTAGGCGGACTTGATCGGCCATAGCCAGCTCATCGTAAATACCGTCAATCAGATCGTAACTTTTGGCCTCATTCAGGCTTACCCAGGCAAAGTCCGAGCACTCTTCGGGCTGAAGCTTAACTTCACCGCTGTCGTAATCGGCCAAGCAAGAAATTACAAGCGACGCTGCGCCATCTTCGTGCACAGTAGCTAGGCTTGTGACATAGCGCACGTTTTGAATTGATAGCCCGGCTTCCTCTTGGACTTCTCTTGGAAGAGTATCGCGTTCGAGCACGTTATACCAATATTCGGCTGTGTCTTTGGGCCTGCTGGTATAGTCGCTGGTTTCCAAGCGACCACCGGGTACGGTCCATTTGCCCGGAAAGCGCTTTTTGGTGTCGGCTCGTTTCAAAATCAAAAATTTGTCGGCCTTGACTACGATGGCAGTAACCACTACCTCGTGCAAATATTGGTTCGTTTCGGGCGCTTTAGGACTTGCCACTATTACCTCCAGATAATTTGCGCGGTTGTTGCCATTTTTTGCTGTAAATTACACTGTCAAGTGGCGTTTGATAATCAAACAGCTCGTTGTTTTTGAACCACAAGGCTATTTCTTTAGCGGCATTTTCAACGCTGTCGCTCGCATGGACAATATTTTTAGTCGCCCAATCACCGGCAT
>CAZHVB010000065.1:0-2654 GCA_964535365.1 uncultured Candidatus Saccharibacteria bacterium
CGTTGATAACTTTTTCATCAATAGTCGTTTCTGGTTTTTTAGGCTTTGGTACTTTCTTGGCTTCCGCCATCATCTCTCCTTTCGTGGTTCAAGTGCCCCGACTATACTGGAGCTCCCACAAAATTTAATTATTTTTCGACTTCAACGCCCATGCTGCGCGCAGTACCAGCCACAATTTTTTTGGCGGCTTCAATGCTATCAGTATTAAGATCGGGTAGTTTAATTTTAGCAATCTCTTCCACCTGGGCTTTGGTTAACTTACCAACCTTAGTCTTATTGGGCTCACCAGAAGCTTTTTCGAGCTTTAGAGCTTTTTTGATCAGATTATCGGTAGCTGGCGTGCCAGCTTTGAAAGTGAAATTGCGGTCTTCGTAAACGTTGAGTTTAACTGGGATAAGCACGTCACCAAGGTCTTTGGTTTGCTCGTTAAAAGCATTGATAAACTCCATCATGTTTAACCCATACTGGCCAAGCGTGGAACCAACTGGTGGTGCCGGTGTGGCTTTACCGGCTGGTACCATCATTTTAATCCGGGCGACGACCTTTTTAGTTGCCACCACTAGACCTTCTTAACCTGTAAACTATCGAGTTCGACCGGGGTTTCGCGACCAAAAATATTAACTAACACCTTGATTTTGCCTTTTTGCTCATCAAGCTCGTTGATGGCGCCCTCAAAACCCTTGAACGGTCCATCGGTGATGTTCACTACTTCGCCAATAGCAAAATCCATCTTGTACTTTGGCTCTTCAACGCCCATGCGTTTTTTGATAGTTCGAATTTCGTCAGCCGAAACTGGTGTGGGCTCGTTACCACTGCCGACAAAACCGGTAACGTTGGGCGTATTGCGCACCACATACCAAGCATCGTTATCCATCACCATTTCTACCAGCACGTATCCCTGGAAGATACGCTTTTCTACGACTCGCCGTTTACCGTTTTTGATTTCAATTTGTTTTTCTTTTGGCACAATCACTTCAAAAATCTTATCGGTTTTATCTAAAGCCACGGCGCGCTGGCGAATGTTTTCTGCCACCTTTTCTTCATAACCGGAATAGGTATGAATGGCGTACCAATCGGTATCAGCCTTTTGGGACTCGCTTTGGGTAACTTGCGGACTATGGGTAACTTTGACTGGTTTGACTTTTTTAACCATGAAGATTATTTAAGAATGACTCGTTTAACAGCAGCGTTAAGCCCGACGTCAATCCCGCCCATAAAACCTGCTAAGGCAATTGAAAAAACGAAGACGGCCGCTGTTAGGCGCAAAGTTTGCCGGCGGTTCGGCCAGGTGACCTTACCAAGCTCGGTAACTGACTCCCTAAAATAACTCATAACTGGCCTAGCTAGACCGAGCGCTAGCTTGACCGGGAAGCGGATTAGTTTATTTAATTTATTAACCATCTAGTTTAGCCCAAAATAAAAAAGCCTATTTGGCTTTCATTAGTAAATTATTATGGGGTAGCATCAGCGGCTTGTCAATCAAAAATCAGCGTCCACCCCCCCGAACTAATGCACGTAAATTGCGTGCCGGTGCCAAGCCGCGTTTACGTCGTGACAGCGACGGTACTTCCAAAAAAAAGATAGAGCCGCTGTTCAATTTGCTTTTGAACCAAATTCGGCCATGAATTTTTTCAGTTAACTTAACTGTGATATAAAGCCCCAAACCAGTACCACGAGTTTTACGCGTGCGGTAATCCTCGGCTCGATAAAATTTACCAAAAACCTTTTTTTGATCAGAACTGGCGATACCAATACCGGTATCCTTAACGCTAAAAACTACCGAACCGGGGCTTTTACCTGGTGCAACTGATAGCGTGATCTGCCCCTTTAGTGTGTATTTCATCGCGTTTGTCACAAAGTTTTGCAAAATTTCGTGGACATAGAGTTCGCTACTGTTAATAGCGGATACTGGGCTGGGCACATCAACTATCAGGCGTAGCTTCTTTGACTTAGATTCATCGCGGTAATCATGCGCCAACTGTTTAAGCAGCTCCAGTGGCTCGATGGTTCCGGTTTCAACCGCCAGATCGTTACGCTCGGCTCGTGATAGCGTGGTTAGATCATTAACCAGATCGGCCAAAAAAATTATCTGGTTGTGAGCTTGTTCTAATAGCTGGCGTACGTTCTCTGGCAGGGAACCGCCAAAAGCCGATAGTAAAGCAGTGGAGATGTTGGCTTCGGCAACGGCGATTGGGGTGCGTAGTTCGTGTGAAGTGACGGAAATAAACTCGCTGCGCTCCTCATCCAATGACTTTTCGCGCGTGATATCACGCAAAAGCATAATAAAACCCTCACCCACCCGGTAGTTTAGGGCCGAGCGGACGGGCGCAATATCAATGTATAGCTGCACCTTTTGGCCGTCATTAGCCACAAAGTATAGGTCATCACGTTTTAGAGCTACGTCGGCTTTTTTGGTTTCTTTAACGATATTAACCAACCGGCCTTTGTCGCTACGGAGCTTAACGTAATCCCCTAGATAATGATTTTCTAAATTAGCATTGGTGTTTAGTAAATCAAGCGCTGCGCCGTTATAAACCAGGATTCGGCCTTGGCTGTTAGTCGCAATCACGGCATCGGCCATACTGTTAATTAAAGATAGCAAGCGAGTGCGCTCAAACGACACTGTTTGCAAAAGGTGTTCGGTACTGTTGGCT
>CAZHVB010000066.1:0-2640 GCA_964535365.1 uncultured Candidatus Saccharibacteria bacterium
GGCATGGCTTACCTCAAGTTCGATTGGTTTTTGGGCCGTTTGATCGTGTTCGCTTTCAGCGTAGATTTTGAGCCGTGCCAAACGGATAGCTTGTAGCTTGTTTTTAGGTAGCATACCCCGCACGGCCAGTTCTATTACATTAGCTGGATTTTTGGCGATCATTTCCTTAGCCGTCGCGGTTTTTAGGTTACCCGGATGGCCAGAGTGACGGTAATATAGCTTCTTGTCCAGTTTGGTACCGGTCAGCTTTAATTTAGCCGCATTAATGATAATTACGGCGTCACCCACATCTATATGAGTGGTGTATTGCGGCTTATGCTTACCGATTAGATAAATAGCCGCTAGGCTAGATACTCTGCCCAATGGCGCTTTGGCGGCATCAATCACATACCACTGGCGAGTCACGTCTTTTGGTTTGGCTGAGAAAGTGCGCATCACGCCGCCACCCTAGCCTTTTTTGAACCAACCTTAGCTTTTGGCTTGGGACTGACAGCTGGTTTGGTTTCAGGTCGTGACTTAGCGTCAGCTTTAAGGGGCGCTTTTTCGGTCAGCTCGATTTTTACAAGTTTGGCGTCATCACCCGCGCGCCAGCCGTATGTTGACAGGCGCGTATAACCGCCACTGCGCTTGGCAAAGCGTTTAGCTAGATCGTTCTGAACTTTTTTGGCGGCGGCTTCGGTGCTCAAACTAGCGCGTAATAATCTTAAACCCGCTAAATTACCCTTTTTGGCATAGGTTACCAGGCGCTCAAAATACGGCACCATTTGCCTAGCGCGCGGTTTAGTAGTAACCACAGACTCATTTAACACCAAGCTAGTGGCCAGGCTTTTTAACAGCGCACGTTTCTGATCCCGCCCGGCCAGTCTTGGCATTTAGCGTAGCTCCAGTTCCTTTAATTTAGCAACTACTTCCTGGTAAGCTTTGGCGCCAAAACCCTTGAGGCTTCTTAGCTCGCTGTCGCTCAGCTGGATAAGATCACGTACGCTTGTTATTTGATTATTGACCAGCGCGTTAGTGGTGCGCGGTGACAAATTCAGATCTTCCACCCCAAAATTCAGTTCGTCGGGCTCCTCAGTTTCGCTCATGTCAGCGGACGGCGCTAGAGCTTGGGGGCGCGACTCACCCGCTAGAACCGATAGCTGCTCGGTTAAAATAGCTGATGCCTGACGTAAAGCTTCAACCGGTGTAATACTGCCATCGGTTGATAGATCAATGGTTAATTTATCAAGTCCGGTAATTTGGCCAACTCGGGTATGGCCCACCTTATAGCGCGCCCGGCGCACCGGCGAAAACAGCGTATCAATCACGATCATGTCAACTTCCAGATCATCACGATTACGACCCTCGATTGGTGCATAGCCTCGGCCTTTTTCGACCCGCAAAACCATATTTAGGCTAGCTTTGGCGTTATCTAAAGTGGCAATTATCTGGTCTTTGTTAACCACTTCGACCTGTGAAGTGGTTTTGATGTCGCCCGCCTTAACCGGTCCTTTACCTTTTTTGTTGATTTCAACTAGCTGCGGCTCATCGCTAAAAACCCGAAAGCGCAGGCGCTTGAGATTTAAGGTAATTTGGACCACGTCTTCGGTTACGCCTGGTAAAGACGAAAATTCATGGCTGACGCCTTCGACTTTGAAAGCGGTCACGGCCGCGCCTTCCAAAGTCGACATCAGCACTCGACGTAGCGAATTGCCAATCGTGACACCAAAGCCACGGTGCAAGGGCTCGATCACGAACGTGGCGTTAACGCCATCGTCTTCTATTGTTGTAATTTCTGGTAGATGCAGGGTGCTTAGCATGGGGCCTCCTTAGCGTGAGTAAAACTCAATTATTAACTGTTCATTAATACCTGGGTCCCGCTCGTCTTTTGACGGCTGGCCGGTTATTTTAGCTTCGAAGCTACTGGGGCGGCTGCCGATCCAGCTAGATGGCGTGGTTTCGGCATTTGCTAGCTGCTCAGTCAAAGTTTTGAAATATTGATTTTGACTACTTTTGGGACGGATTTTTAGTTCATCACCGATCTTAACGCGAATGGAGGGAATGTCAACTCTTTTGCCGTTCAATAAAACATGGCCGTGGGTGACTAATTGGCGCGCGGCTTGACGGCTGGGCGCCCAATATAGCCGATAAACTACGTTATCCAGTCGCCGCTCCAGCAGTTGCAATAGGTTTTCGCCGCTCACACCGGTCATCACTTCGGCTTCGGTTACTAGCCGCTTGAAAGGTTTTTCCAATAAGCCATACAGTCGTTTAACTTTCTGCTTTTCGCGTAGCTGCAGACTGTATTGGCTAGCGTTGCCACGCCGGCGCGTTAACCCGCCCGGCGGACCTTTGCGTCTGATCATAACTTTGTGGGCTTTGGGATGAAGCGCCAAATTTTCGCGGCGGCTGCGTTTGACTATCGGTGTCAAATCACGCGCCATTAGGCTCTCCTGGCTCGTCTGGGGCGACAGCCATTGTGCGGCACACCGGTAACGTCTTTTAAGCTATTGACGTAAATGTCAGTATTTTGCAGAGCCCTAACCGCCGCTTCCCGCCCTAATCCAATACCTTTAATAAAAGCGTCAACTTTTTTTAGCCCATAAACCTTGGCAGCTTCGGCGGCTTTTTGGCTAGCTACCTGGGCCGCATAGGCTGTGC
>CAZHVB010000067.1:0-2592 GCA_964535365.1 uncultured Candidatus Saccharibacteria bacterium
CGTTAATTTTAAGCACACTAGCCAGCACGTCGCCGACAAAACCGCCGCGGGCGTTACCCAAGGTTAAGGGACCGGTTGGGTTAGCTGAAATGAACTCGACTTGCACTTTTTGGCCTTTAGCGCTGTTATTTTGCGTGAAAGCTGGTGAAATTAAGTCTAGTTGCCTAATCCAAAAGCCGTCACTAAAGCTGAGGTTGATAAAACCACCGCCAGCTACCCTTACCTCTGTAATATCAGCTGATTTAAGCTTTGAAACCAATAATTGTGCAATCTCGACTGGCGGTTTTCTGAGCTTTTGGCCCAGTTCAAAAGCCACGTTAGTGGCTAAATCGCCAAAGCTTGCATTAGGATAGCTAATTTGCGGCGAGATATCGAGCTTAAACTGAGTCTTGATGGCCAATTTAACTATATCAGCCACCGCCTGCCTGATCATATGGCAATTATATAACAGTAGGAGCGGTATATAATCGGTTGTATGAAGATTTTGGCCACTAACCGACGCGCTCGGTTTGATTACGAGCTGACCGAAAGGTTGATTTGTGGCATCGTTTTATCTGGAGCTGAAGTTAAAAGTGCCAAGCGCGGCCACATTAGTATTAAGGGAAGCTATGCCACTATTAACAGGGGTGAGGTCTATTTAATTAATGCTCATATCTCACCTTACTTAGCCGCCGGGCCGGCTGCTTTTGCAGAAACCCGTAGCCGAAAGCTCTTGGTCCATAAAAAGGAAATTGATCGATTGATTGGACTCAAACAATCGGGCCTAGCTATGGTGCCGCTAGCCGTTGGGCTTGATCACGGCCTAGTTAAAGTCGAAGTTGGGGTTGGCCGTGGCCGAAAGCGCTTCGATAAACGTGAACTTATTAAAAAACGCGAGGCCAACCGGGCGATCGCGCGGCATTTACGCGGCAAAACTGGCACGGCTAGTCGACTAAACAAAGCCAGCCGAAAATAATTCGACAAAAATCTATTAAAATTATTGCAAAAACTTATTGACAGGACTTTCGGCTTTAGATAATCTGTAGATAGACACCTGAATAAAAAAGGTGTTCAAAAACAAAAACGTAAAATAAAGCTCCCTAGATAGCGGCTTCCCCAAGCCGCTATCTCACAAAAACAAAACTCCAAGTACTCTCTTCTTCCGCTCCCGCCACGGCGAGACGGAACAACAAATCCCCACCCAAAACCCCGGCTTCAAAACTAAAAGCCGGGGTTTAAATTTTAAGATAATACGAATCTTACAAGCAAAACTTACCTAGCTAGCTGGCCAATCTAAATTAGAACTAAGCAACTTTATAAACCAATAGGGTTTGTTAGACCTAATTATTTATTAAGGCTAGCGTAATGTAGGTTTTACGATAATTGGCTAGTTGTTTACGACTTCGGTTTGGAAAGAACTGGCGATAGCCGGGCCTGGATTTGATGACACCGGCTGCCAATTACTAACCGGGCGTGGAACGGCTGGTGTATAAATCGGGTTGTAAGAAACCGCATCCTGTAACCAACCAGCTCTTGAAGCTAACCAACGCCTAATCAGAAACGGAATTAAGATTAGAAGTA
This sequence comes from uncultured Candidatus Saccharibacteria bacterium, assembly GCA_964535365.1. Taxonomy (GTDB): domain Bacteria; phylum Patescibacteriota; class Saccharimonadia; order CAZHVB01; family CAZHVB01; genus CAZHVB01. The sequence continues at coordinate 1,561 of CAZHVB010000067.1, forward strand.
GCAGCGATAGAAAACCAATTATAATCTCTAGAACTAAGCCAGCATTACCAGAGGCAAGCGGACTTGATTGAACTTGGCCGCTGCCGCCACCAGCTTTAGTCGTACCGCTACCACCGCCGGAACTACCGCTAGAGCTACCGCCTGATGACGATGAACCACTGCCTTGTGATGAACCTGTACCACCCGCTGGGGTGCCACTACCGCCGCCTTGGCTATTATCAACCGTTACACTGATAGTCGAACTAGTAGCGGTGGTGCTGTCGCTATCAGTTGCAACAGCGTAGATGGTGTGATCGGCGTTAGTTTCAGCGGTGGTATCCCACGCATAGGTGTATGGGCTGGCCAGATCTGATTTAACCAGCGAGCCATCAATGTAGAAAGCAATTTGGCTAAGTACACCGGTGCCGCCGCTCGGCAAGGCCACGATCGTAGTCGTACCAGATACTGTATCACTGTCCCCGGGCGCCACAATGACGACCGACAGTGGGTTATCAACGCTGACCGTAACGGTTGAACTAGTCGTTACATGCCCACCGTCGCCGTCGTAGGCTTTGGCGGTTAGATTGTAATTAGCATTGCCAAACTGAGTCGTATCCCAAGCGAAGCTATAAGGGCTGGTCGTGTCGCTATGCTCTAACACACCATTAACATAGAATTCAACTTTGCTAACTGTCACAGCATCGCTAGCGGTAGCGGTTACCGACACGGTAGCCGATAGATTAGCACCGTTGGTCGGGGCGGTGATGCTGACAGTCGGGGCATTGTTATCGACCGTGAGAGCGATAGCCGAACTGGTGGTCACATGCCCACCGTCGCCGTCGTAGGCTTTGGCTGTCAAGATGTGGCTGCCGTCGGTTTCGGCGTTGGTATCCCAGCTAAAGCTATAGGGACTGGTGGTGTCGGTGGCTTCAAGGTTACCATCAACGTAGAACTCGACTTTACTAACGGTGACGGCGTCACTCGCGGTAGCGGTTACTGCGACACTACCGTTGACAGTTACGCTAGCCGTTGGGGCGGTGATACTAACCGTTG
>CAZHVB010000068.1:0-289 GCA_964535365.1 uncultured Candidatus Saccharibacteria bacterium
ATATCAGCCCAGCTACGACCAAGCGAGTTCAAACCGATTGGCACTTGGCCAAACTGGTTGGGCGGCTAGTCTTGGTGGCCATTTTGATAATGGCTGGCTTGTTGATCCTGGCTTTGCCAAGTGAAAAACGCCTTAATCACGGCGGTAGACGACTGGTAATCCCAGCCGGTTTTAGCTTAATACTAGCCTTGGGTTTGCGCTTCGGCAGCCAACCCCTGATTAATAAAGCCGTGAGTGCTAAAAACGTCCAATCGACTGATTACTTGAACCTGGTCAAAACTATAGTTAA
>CAZHVB010000068.1:299-2586 GCA_964535365.1 uncultured Candidatus Saccharibacteria bacterium
ATAGTGACTAAATTTGCGGATACTTGGGCGGATCGCTGGATCATTTTAGCCGCCATTATCGCCGGTGTTGGGATATTGTTGATAATCACTCACCACTTCTTTAAAAAGCACGCTTCTAAAACAAGCTCACCTGCGGATTCTTCGCAGTCGCCAAATCAGCCCGCTCCGACTCGTCAAACAGTTTGATAACGCCGTATTCGCCGTCATAACCTGGCTTAATCTGGAGTTTACCCTGGCGGACGCGTTTAACCCCCTCCGCTACCATCGCCGAGCTTAGATCGGCAATTGCCCCTAGGTCTGCTTCCAAAAGGATAGTGAGCTCACTCGCTAAGCCAGCGATCAGCCGATCAAACTGCTGCCTGACGGTTTTACTAGCCCGACCAATCTTGTACGCCTCGGCAATGATTTCCTCTAGTGGTACCAGCCGATGATAATCGGGCGCGCCCGCTGGTTTAAAACCCTCTGGCCGATCAGCTAGGGCTTCCACTCTGGATAGCACACCGATCGTTAACGGCCGGCCGCACACCGGACACCGATCACCCTGCTTCAATCTTTCGGCTGGACTTAGGCTCAACTTACAGTTACGGTGCCCGTCGTAATGGTATTTGCCTTCCTCTGGAAAAAACTCAATCGTGGCAACTAGCTGGGCCGGACTTTGGGTCCGAGCTTGGCTTTTGGCTGGTGCGCCGGTGGCAAAGCCTGAGCGCACGGCCGCATAAGACAATTCGCCCTCAAACACTGTGGCTTCACGGGCGATCTTATGAGCCGAGTGCGAATCAGAGCTAGACATCAAGGCGACCTGATCTAGTGCACTCAAGCGCCAGTTCATCGGCGGGTCGCTTGATAGGCCAGTTTCGATCGCCAGAATTTTGGGCGTTAAGTCTTCAAAACAATCTTCCATATCATCGAAGCCACTCATCGAGCCAAACACCGAAAACCAGGGCGTCCAGGCATGGGCCGGGATAACAATAGCGGCGGGATCAACCTTAAAAGCTAGTTCGGCAATAGCCTTAGCCGATTGGCCGGTGATCGGTCGGCCGTCAGAGCGTAGATTGGTGGTTTTGGCTAGCTGTTCGTTAAATTCAGCCACTGACTTAAGGGTAGGAAATAGCACAAGTGTGTGTACCCGTCGCGTTTTGCCAGCCTGGCTATAGATGCTAGAAATTTCGCAGCTTAAAATAAAGCGAGTAGCGGTTTTGGGATCGCTATCCTTACGAATGTACAAGCCATCCTCTGGGCTTTCGATCAGCTGCTGGCTCAGTTCGCCAAACCAAAACGGATGGGTAAAATCGCCGGTACCCAGCACTTGCACGCCCTTTTTACGCGCCCACTCATCTAGCACCGGCAGGGTCAAATCTTTCGACGTTGCCCGCGCAAAGCGTGAATGCATGTGCAAATCGGCAACGTAGCGCATAAAAATAAGTATACTATGCCAGCTTTAACACCCCATTGTAAAATGCTAGTGTATATGCTATAATAAGCTTATCTTACCAACAATAGGTAGGTGCATTGATCGGTTGACAATTTGACCCTAGAGAGGGGGATAGGTTGAGTCGGCACAGTAAGCTGTTCTTCAACGCGACTGTAGTAACAGTCGCAGCCGTTTTGCTCTTTTTAATCGTCCGCTCCAAGTAGGGAGGTTGCCATGTTCGGAGTCGATCCAATCTTCTGGGCAGTCCTCGTACTGGTCGCTGTATCATTCGTGGCCAGATTCGTCATCTACCTCGGACGCAAGTTTAAGACTGTGCCCGACGAGCAACTGAACAGCCTGTGGCGCTGGCGAACCAAGCACTTCACCGATCTACCCAAACAGGACGAGCAGCACATCGAATTACCCCGACCTGTTCGAACTCGACCGTGGCACCGTTGGTGGCCAGCTGGTCATCGCAGTCACGTTCTCACTCGCTAGAATTTTCTCAACCGATCGAAACGGATGCCGGTATCCGGAAGCTTGTTCGCCCTAGGCGAATCCAAGCTTCGAAAACCGGCTTTTTCTTTTTATACATTAAGTGGGTGCTTAACGACCTGCCAGCTGGCGGAGAAGCTACAAAACCATTAAACGGATTTGTTTACCGGCTTCGATGGCACGGTGCATTTGTTGTTTGATAGTAGGCGGCAGATCAAAAGTGACTTCGATTTTAGTTTTACCAACTCGGCGTACAGTAGTACGGTAGTAGGCTTTAGTGCGGTCGGGTTTGCCGAACTTTGATTTAAACCAAGCCGATGGTCGAATTAAATAGAGCGGGGTAGTGGGTGAAGCAATCACAAAATCTTGATAATGACTAGT
>CAZHVB010000069.1:0-2572 GCA_964535365.1 uncultured Candidatus Saccharibacteria bacterium
GGGCGTTAAAGCTACCGTTACCTGATCTCCAGGCACGATCTTGATATAATGCTTACGCATCTTACCGGCAATATGAGCCATGACGAGATGGTCGTTATCCAGACGTACCCTAAAAGTAGCATTAGGTAGCGTCTCAATAACCGTACCGGTTACCTCAATAACTTCTTTGCTGGCGGCCACGTATCTTTTCGAATTACGATCTATCATTATAGAGAACGACCCCTGATTTGTAAACCCCTGCAGGCAGTCTATTCATAGGCCGTAGTTACTGCCTGCGATTCTAATTGACGAATGGTCTCAATTGCCACACTAACGATAATTAATACGCTAGTACCGCCGAAGGTCAAAAAGGTTATGCCGGTTAGTCTTTCGCCAATAAATGGCAAGATGGCGATCACACCTAAACTAACTGAACCAAATAAAGTCAGTCGGTTTAAAATTCGCTTCAGGTGCTGAGCGGTTTGGGCGCCTGGCCTAATACCCGGTATGAAACCGCCTTGCTTTTGCAGGTTTTCGGCTATATCACCGCTGTTAAATACCACACTGGTATAAAAGTAGGTAAAACCAACCACCAAGATAAAATAAACTAGGCTATAAATAGTAGTTGTGGGCTGAAACCACAGATTGAGATTGGAAGCTAGGTGCGCCAGCCAAGCGCTTTTAGCACTCGCAAATAGCTGGCCAAAGAAGCTTGGGACCGCCAAAAAGGCGACCGCAAAAATAATCGGCACCACCCCGGCCGTTAAAATCCGCACCGGCAGAATCGATTCTACGCCGCCGTAGACTCTTGAGCCCTGGATGCGCTTGGCATAGGAAATTTTGATAATCCGTTGACCTTCGTTCAGCTTGACTATCAAATAAACCCCGACCAAAACCGCCACAATAAAGCCGATAAAAGTCGTAATTTTAGTCGGATCGGTCCTGACTAGCTCCACAAACTGACCAATCTGCGACGGGAAACGAGCCACGATATTGGCTAAAATCAGCACCGATATACCATTACCAACGCCTTTTTCACTAATTAGCTCACCAAGCCACATCAAAAGCATGCTACCGGCTGTCATGGCCGTAACCAGCATCAGCCACTGGCTTAAGGTAGGATGGCCAATAATATCTACCTGGCCAACCTGGGTACTCAAACGACGGATCAGAAAAACCGTGCCGACCGACTGCGCCATGGCGAGCGGCAGTGCTAAAAGCCTGGTGTATTGATTGATTTTTTGACGACCCTGGTCGCCCTCTTTTTGAATTTCCTTAAGACGGGGTATGACCTGAACCGCCAGTTGCATAATAATCGAGGCGTTAATATAGGGAGCCAAACCCATTAAAACAATCGAGAAATTAGCCAAAGCGCCGCCAGAAAATAAATCCACGAAAGCTAGCAGGCGGTTGGAATTAAACAAGCTCTGTAAAAAACTGGTCAAAGTGGCCGTATTACCAACTGGCACCGGCACGTGGGCTAAGATACGGTAAATGACAATGATACCTAGCACAACCAGCAAGCGTTTACGAATATCGGGCGAACGAAACAGCAGCTTTAAGGTGCGCCAATTCATCGGCTATTCAGCCTTAGGACGAGTGGTGGGTTCGGGAGTTACAATCCGCCCACCCTTTTTAGTTACCGTTTCAGTTGCTGTTTGACTGGCCGCCGGGATTTCAACTACCAGCTTTTGGTTCAACGGCCCTCTTTGTAAGAGCTTAACCGACCGGTCAGTGTAGCGAATTAGTCCGGCTTGCTTAAGCTCAGCCAAACCGACCTTAGCGCTACCTGCGAACTGGTTTAATTGATCAGTAAAAATTAGCTGAACCGCCGGGCGTTTTGACCTAAAACCATGCAATTTAGGTAAGCGGTGGACAAGCGCATTTTGCCCGCCCTCAAAGGTTGGACCCAGCTTGGCACCGCTGCGGGCACGCTGACCCTTGGTGCCTCGGCCAGCAGTCTTGCCATAACCGCTGCCGATACCGCGACCGACGCGTTTGGCTGGCTTTACGGCCTTAACTTTAAGCTCGTGTAGCTTCATGGTGTTTAGCTGCTTTTTTAACTTTATCAGTTGTTTCATCTAAGCTTGCGGCTGATAGTTGGCCTAAAGCTTTCAGAGTAGCGTAAGCGGTGTTTAACTTATTGGTTGAGCCAAATGATTTGGACAAGACATCGCTTATGCCGGCAACTTCTAAAATCTGGCGTACCGTACCGCCGGCAATCAGCCCAGCACCTGGCCCGGCTGGCTTTAAAAGCACCTGAGCACCAGCAAAACGGGCCAAAGTTTCATGCGGAATCGTACCATGACGATGAATCGGAATATTAATGGCATGACGCTTAGCCTGAGTGCTGGCTTTAGTCACAGCCGCCCCTACTTCGCTAGCTTTAGCTACCGCTACACCGACTCGGCCGCGGCCGTCGCCAACCGCTACCAAGGCCCGAAACCGAAAGCGGCGGCCGCCGGCGACCACCCGGGCAACGCGGCTGACAGCGATAACAGCTTCTTTAAATTCCGGCGGCTGTTCTTCGGCCATCATCTAAAACTCCAACCCACCAGCGCGAGCCGCCTCGGCCAGTAGTTTAACCCGACCG
>CAZHVB010000070.1:0-2568 GCA_964535365.1 uncultured Candidatus Saccharibacteria bacterium
CGTGAAAACAAAAGCCGCGGAGACTATAGCTAAAGAGCAAAAAGTTAGACAGCTCGTAGTTGGAATTAATCAAGAAGTACCGACCCTAAACGGCGCCAAGCGGGTTTATATAAACTTTGATAATGCGGCCTCTACGCCCACAATTGAACCAGTACTAGACGCTATCAAAAAGTTCATGCCGTGGTATTCCTCGGTCCATCGCGGCAGTGGTTTTAAGAGCCAGCTGTCAACTAAAGTTTACGATTCGGCTCGAAGTGCAGTGCTCGATTTTTTTGGTGCGAATGCGCGAGAGCACACCGCCATTTTTGGTAAAAATACTACTGAAGCCATAAATAAACTATCTTACCGGTTAAATCTAAACAAAGAAGATGTAGTCATAGTGGGCTTGAGCGAACATCACAGCAACGATCTGCCGTGGCGGGCCCGGGCCACGGTTTACCACGCGCCAGTTGACGGGCTAGGCAACTTGCTGCTGCCAGAGCTTAAGAAATTGATTGCTAAGCACCAAGCCAAACTTAAATTAGTGGCGATTAGCGGTGCTAGTAATGTTACCGGCGCTATGCCACCTATTCACGAAGTTGCAGCTTATGCTCACGCAGCTGGTGCGCAAATTTTAGTCGACTGCGCCCAATTAGCGCCACACCGACGGATTAATATCAAAACACTAGAAGTGGACGACCACCTAGATTATATTGCCGTCTCGGCGCATAAAATGTATGCGCCATTTGGCACGGGCGTACTAATTGGCCGAAAAGACACTTTTAGTACTGGCACGCCAGAACTCTGCGGTGGCGGCACTATTAAAGTTGTGACCGAAGATCGGGTAGAATGGGCCGATACGCCCGACCGCGATGAGGCCGGCTCACCCAACGTTGTGGGCGCTCTGGCTTTCGCCGCCGCCATTAAGCAAGTTCAAAAAATCAGCATGGACTTTATAGCCGAGCACGAAGCCAAACTTACGGCTCATCTTCTGAGCGGGCTTAATAAAATACCGGCTATTCGTATTTATGGCGACAAGCGCCCCGAGTCTGCCACTAGCAGGCTTGGCGTGGTGGCCTTTAATCTAGCCGATATGCCGCACGGTTTGGTAGCCGCTATTTTGAGTGCTGAGTGGGCAATTGGCGTCCGCGACGGTTGTTTTTGTGCCCATCCATATGTGACTAAGCTGCTTGGTCTTGAGGTTCCTGACCTGCGCAAATTTACTGCTGAAATGATAAGAGACGACCGACGCCACACCCCAGGGATGGTTAGAATCAGCTTTGGCATGTATAACACTACCGAAGAGATCGATGCTCTAATTGATGCACTCGAACAAATAGCCGCCGGTGCATACGAAGGTCAATATATTCAAGACAAGTCTAGCGGCGAATATCTCCCCAAAAATTGGCAACCGAACCTTGATGATTATTTTCGCCCAGCTTAGCAGCGCACCACCGTCAAGCCGATAGATAAAGACATCCCTTAATTTTATCAAACAGTAGTAACAGCCCAGTGTAAAAAGCTAAAAATATCCAAAAATAATAACTTAAGCGAATTTTCTCTAAAAAAACCTTTTCATAGTGCTAAAGCTAATTATAGCTAATTCTAGTCCTTAAATTACCCTGCTGTATAGCGGCTTATTGTCTAGTTGTTAAAGTGATAAGATAATTCTGATGACAGAAATACTAGCACCAGAAAATCAGGACTACCATTTAGCCGAAGTTGTAGTAGCAGATATCTACCACAACGGTCTATCGCCTCAAGATAAGGAGATCGTGGAACGTGAGCGGGATGAAGTAATTGATCCCCAAGATCTTGGTGGAAAAAAACTTTATGAAGATTTCAGACGATCTATTAAAGAACTCCAAACCGACGAGGGCTACCAGAGAGTAAGAGAATTGGGCAGAGACGAACTTCGTTTGGTCCAGCCTGATATTCTAGAGCAACTCTTAGCGCACTATGCTCCGCTTCTTAAAAACATGACAGCAGGTCACGGCAAAGGGCATGCCCTAAGAGATTTAGTCAACGTCACCGCTATGATGCAGGATCCCGAACTAGAACTTGAAAAGATTGACGAAGTAGAACTTTTTGTTGGCTGTGTAGCCGCAGCGGTCCATGATCTAGGCAATTCTATAGTTGAAAGATACGATGACGTGAAAAGGGTTGGTGCTCATGCAGAAGTGGGAGCAGTTTTATTCGGTAATGTAGCTCATGGGGTTATTCCACCAAATCTTACGCTACTTATCCAAGATGCTATTGCTAAGCACACTCATTATATTGGCGATCGTGAGGTCACGCTAGAAGATGGCTCAAAAGCTACCCAAGAAGCTTACCTAGATGATACAAGTGGCGGTGGCCGCCAGGCCATTTGGACAACTCGCCAAGCGGACAGGCTTGATACCGCGAATATTATTCATACTGTACGAGATGTAGTTGTTCGGGTCGAATCCATACAAGACTTTAATGGCACGTCATTCGAAGAAGAAAAGCCGGAGGATACAAAATTTTTGATCGATTTTGGCCTGGCTGCCGGAGTTATAGATAAAGGTCTAATATCACATGAGGTTTCATTTGCCAAAAATATCTACA
>CAZHVB010000071.1:0-2499 GCA_964535365.1 uncultured Candidatus Saccharibacteria bacterium
TTTTTACCACACTCTGGACAAACCTCATAGATATCGACTTCACCGACGCGAAACCGGCGCTTGCAGTGTTTACATTCCGGCAACGGATCGTTAAAGGTATCCAAATGCCCGCTGGCCTGCCAAACCCTGGCGTTCATCAAAATGGCTGTATCAACCAGGTACATATCGTCGCGGCTATCAACAAACTGTCTGAGCCAGAGGTTGACGATATTACGCTTTAATAGTGCGCCTAATGGTCCGTAATCGTATGTGCCGGCCAGACCGCCATAGATTTCCGAACCTTGATAAATAAAGCCGCGCCTTTTGGCTAAGCTAACGATTTCCTCGAGGGTCACTTTGGACATGCCTCAAGTATAGCGTATCAATTGAGCCTATAAATAACTCGAGCTAGATTTCGGATGATTTGAAGCGCTTGCCAAATAGGTAATCGTAAAAGTCGTTGGCAACCGGCAGGCTTTCAGTGGCCGCCTTGTCTGCCCCACCAAGTTTAGCCACTTTAACTAGTGGGAAGGTCTGCAACACCCGCCAAAGTTTAATGTGATCATCACCAATTGGTGGATCTTCCGGACCGGCATACCTAGCCTCGATTACCCCCCCACTCGACGCGCTGAAAACATAGCGCTTACCGGCGATGATTTCGGCACGCGATTTCATACACTGCGCCAGGTTTGGCCGATAGCCCAGCTCATCAAGCAAGCGTAATTTAAACCAAAGCTCAGTTAGATACGGCGAAAGACCTTGATCCAAACTGGCTAAGCCGCTATCGAGTAAGTCAAAAACCTTAGCTGAAGTATGATGAGTAGTTAGTTTATTAGCCATTTCACAGAACAAAAAAGCGCGGCCTAGTTTTTCAAGGTCAGCCGCCAAGTTACGATAAGTTTCAACCGCCCGGGCTGAAGTAATAATGTCTAGGTTACGACCAGTGGCCAGCATTAAATCAATTTTGCTAAATAACTCCAGGTGTGGCCCCAGTTTACTAGCTGGTTTACGCACAGCTTTGGCGAGTCCGCTGATTTTGCCGTGGTCGGACGTCAAGATAGTTAGAATCCGATCGGCTTCAGCGTAGTTAACGCGCGCTAAAATAATACCGATGGTTTTATATTGAGCCATGCCGGTTTAATAGGCCGAGCGCGCTCACTAGATCGACGGCTTGAGTGGTGGCCTTATCTAAATAGCCGGCGATGCCAAGTTGAAGCTGTCGGCGTTTGCTTAAACCCAATTCAGCCGCGCTGACGTTACTTAAGATGATAACTGGCAACCGGCGCCAATCTTCGTAACTGCGTAGCTCGTGTAAAATACCGAGGCCGTTATATTTAGGTAGTAAGATGTCCAAAATAACCGCATCGATTCTTAAATCATCTAGGGAATCTAGGGCTGCTTGAGCATCGGCTGCCAGGATGACTTCATAACCAGCCGGTTCGATTTGCAAACGGTACATCTCAGCTAGATCGGCGTCGTCTTCGACCAGTAAAACAACACGATTGGCCTTAGCCATCAAACAATTCCAGTTGGCTAATCGTCGGTAAGTTAATCGTAAAGCAACTGCCCTGGCGCAGACGGCTGACACTGACATGCCCGCCCTGCAGCTCGACTAAGCTCTTGACAATAAACAGACCAAGACCACTGCTATCGGCCTGGGCACTAACTGGTTGGGTAACCGTACCAAAGCGTTCAAATAATAGACCGATCTCCTGCTTTTTAATGCCAATGCCTTGATCACGAATCTGGATAGCTAAGTGGCGCAGGCCCGTTCGAAAGCGAATGGTGATGGTAGTTTTAGGTGGCGAGTACTTAATGGTATTATCCACAAGGTTATAAAATACTCGATATAACAGCTGCTCATCGGCTAAAACCGGCGGTAGTTTCAAATGCCTAGACCAAATCACCGCGACCTGGCGGCTTTTGAGCTGGGTCGATAGCTCGTCGATTACTTGATCGATAACCTGATTGACAGCCGTTGGCTTAGTGGCAGTACGTAACCGTTTATGGTTGAGCTGATTTACGACTAGAAGGTTAGTCACCAGTTTCAGCAGCCGCTCACTGGTAGTGGCAATTTTATTTATATACTTAGCCTGTTCTTGGGTCAGGTTACCGAATTGTCCCTCAGCTAGCATATTGGCTAGACCGCGCATCAAAACTAGCGGGCTCTTCAATTCGTGGACCGTCGTCGCTACTAGATCAAATGACGATAGGCTGCGCTGGCGTTTTGGTTGACTATCCCCCATAAGTGCTCACAACTACTGATTGATATTGTAGCATCGGCAGGCCGCTTATGGGTCGGCCCTAACTCTCAGGGTACGATCGCAAGCTTACTTAAAATGGTATCAAACTGGCTTAAATAGTCGGCGGACTCAGTCCAGATAGCAAAAGTTTTGTCGCGGATTGGCAGCACAACCATGACACCAGTGGCATTAATCGTGATCTGGCCCTCGTAGCGGGTACCGTTAATGCCTTTGACTGTGATCGGCTCAGCCGCGACGACACCAGACGACAGGGCTG
>CAZHVB010000072.1:0-2464 GCA_964535365.1 uncultured Candidatus Saccharibacteria bacterium
GTTTGACTTGGCTCAATACCGCTGGCGCAAAGCCAAACGCCCCGCCAGGCTTAAATGGCACAATTTACTAATGATTGCCTTAGCTGTGCTTGTGTTTCTGGGCAGTAATCAAACCGGCGCAGGTACGCCCACGGCTGTAGCTAGTGCTGCGGCCGAAGCCCAAACTGATCCGACTACTACAGATGGTTTAGCGCTGCTGGCTGATCCAGCTGCCACAGTTTACATTGCTGCCACTGTAGCTACGGCCCTCAATTTACCAATGGCAGATCAAGTCAACCAGCAAGCCGCCAACGTTGCTAACAACGCTTTATTAAGCACCAACGACAACCAGTCGCTTAGCAGGCCACCAATTGTGGCCACTGCCGGTGGTAGCTTACGCACCGTCCGCACTTATAAAGTTAAGAAAGGTGATAGCTTGCGTAGCATTTCCCAGAAGTTTGATGTTTCAAGTAATACCATCGAGTGGGCTAACAACCTATCTGATGCCGATAAATTATTGCCAAACGCCATTCTGAAGATCCCGCCCGTTAACGGGGTGCTTTATGTGGTACACTCCGGGGACACTATCGCTAGTATCGCTGGCCACTTCCATAGTACAGAAGCACAAATCATCAACTTTAATGACCTTGAGCTATCCGGCATTAAAGCTGGTGAGCAGATTATGATTCCAGGCGGTATCAAGCCTCTACCGGTGGCTTCGGTACCAGTGGGTCTTAACTATAGCTTCTTACCTGCCTATGCCGGTAATGGCTATGACTTTGGCTTTTGTACCTGGTACGTTAAAACGCGGCGTTCTGATATTCCTAGTAACTGGAGTGATGCTTACTTATGGTTAAGCAATGCTATCACTAGTGGCTATCAGTGGAGCCCGAGCATACCAAAGGTCGGAGCGATTGCTTGGGAGTCGGCAGGTGATCACGTGGCTTACGTAGAGGCAGTCTACAAAAACGGTACGGTTAAGATTTCAGAAATGAATTACGTTGGTTGGGATATAAAATCCTTCCGCACTGTTCCTAGTACCTACTTCGACTATATTTACTGGAAATAGTCTTGTTCGCCAACTCCTGGTTGGCGAATTGGTATAATAGACTTAATGTTTATTGATCTCGCAACGCTGACAGTGCAAGCTGGCAAGGGCGGTGATGGGATCACCAGTTTTCGGCACGAACGGCTAGTAGCCAAGGGCGGTCCAGACGGTGGGGATGGCGGCCGCGGTGGTAACGTGATTTTGCTAGCCGATCATAACCTGAACACGCTGGAACCGTTTCGGCATCAGCCGTTAATTCACGCTTCAGACGGCCAAAACGGCGGTCGTGCCAAGCGGCATGGTAAAAACGGCGAAGATAAAGTAGTTAAAGTCCCCGTCGGTACTACGGTTTGGCTGGGTGAAGCGCTACTAGTTGATATGACAAAAAGCGATCAAGCGGCGGTGATAGCCCAGGGTGGCCGCGGCGGTTTTGGTAATGCCCACTTTACTTCCTCAGTCCGCCGCCGACCAGACGTCTCAGAGGCCGGCGAAGCCGGCGAACAAAAAGAGCTGCGCCTGGAGCTAAAACTGATTGCCGACGTCGGCCTAGTGGGTTTGCCCAATGCTGGTAAATCAACTTTGCTTTCAGTTGTCAGTAACGCCAAACCCAAGATTGCCGATTATCCATTCACTACCCTTAGCCCAAATTTGGGCGTAGTTACAATTGATAATAAAAGCTTTTTGATGGCCGACATTCCAGGTTTAATTGAAGGTGCTAGTCAAGGCAAAGGTATGGGCGACGAATTTTTGCGTCATGTCGAGCGCACCTCTGTTATTTTGCATTTAATTGACGGTACAGAGGCCGATGTAGTAGCGGCCTGGCAAACAGTGAAAGGGGAGCTAAAGGCTTACCCGGCCGATCTAAGCCACAGACCGCAATTGGTAGTTCTAACAAAGATCGATGCTCTACCGCCATCAGACGTCCGCGCCAAAAAAACTCAACTGGTTCAAGCTACAAAACTGCCAGTGCTAGCTATTTCGGCAGTAGCCCATAAGGGCTTACCCAGGCTTTTAAGACAAACCTGGGAACTTATTCAGACCGCCAAAAAAGTTAAAAAACCCGCATCCAAGCCAGCGCCAAAAGTGTTTACGCTGGCCGATGATCCAGATGCTTGGTGGGTAGAAAAGAAGGCCGGGCGGTTTATTGTTAGAGGACAAAAAATTGAAGGCTTTGGTCGGCGGACTAAATTTGATCAAGAATCGGGTTTAGCGCGCCTACGAGATATTATGCAAAAATACGGTATCAGCCGTGAATTGATCCGCCTGGGTGCCAAAACTGGCGACCCGATCGAGATCGCTGGCAAAAGCTTTAAGTGGTAGAATCAGACAGAGGTACGGGGTGTTAGCTCAGCTGGTAGAGCGCCGCATTCGCATTGCGGAGGCCGCCGGTTCGATTCCGGCACACTCCACCAAGTTTGAAGGTATAATTTAGCTGTA
>CAZHVB010000073.1:0-2108 GCA_964535365.1 uncultured Candidatus Saccharibacteria bacterium
GCGGTCGGCAATCCAAAGCCCCAAGCCGTTAGCAAACCAGCGCAGCACAAATCCCGTCAACATTAGCGCTATTGTAGCATATAAACCACTATAAATACTGGCGCAGCAAAGCCGCTTTTTTAGGCCCAACTACTCGACTAATTTCTATTTCGTCGGCGGCCTTAATGGCTTTAAGACTACCGAACTGCTTGATCAGTTTTTTGCGCGTAGCCGGTCCAAAACCGGGAATGGTTTCCAGGGGTGAACTAGTTTGACGGCTGCTGCGTAGGTAGCTATGGTAAGCGACAGCAAAGCGATGGGCCTCATCGCGCAAACGCTGTAAAAGCTTTAAAACTTCTGAATCGCGTGGCAATTTGACTTCGACAAATTTCTTGGTCGTAAGCCTTTCATCGTAAACCCGCCGGATGATGGTTTCTTCACGCTTAGCTAAGCCGATGGCGGCGATATCAATAGTGTGTTTTTCTAAACTAGCCAGAGCGCTAGCTAGCTGACCTTTGCCACCATCAATCACCAGTAGGTCAGGCTTAGGCCATTTGGCTAAATTAGACGCGCTAAAACGGCGATTGATCGCCTCGGTCATATGGGCAAAGTCATCGTTACCAGGCGTATACATCTTAAACTTGCGGTATTGATTTTTGGCAGCGACTCCATCCAGAAACACCACCATGCTGGCGACATTGTCCGAACCAGCCAAATGCGAAATGTCATACGCCTCGATTCGCCGCGGCGCACCTTTTAAGTTAAGCAGGTGCGCCAGACCGTTAAGGGCTTGGTCGCGGCTAACGTCAAACCGCTCAGTGTCGCTAAAAACAATCTGTTTGCCTAACGCCCGCAAGCTTTGGGCTTGATTGCGCAAGATACCAGCAGTTTCAAACTGCTGGCCTTTGGCGGCTTGGCGCATAGTTTTTTCAAGCTGGGCAATCAGCCGTGTCCGCTCACCACGCAAAAACATAATTAGCTTATGCAGATTTTGACGATAAGCGGCTAATGAGGTTTTATTTTCCTCTAACCCAGGGCACAAGCCCAGATGGTATTGCAGGCAAACCCGCTTCGGCATTACCTGATGCGTGTTATAGGGGAAAATCCTCCGCAAATAACGCAGCGCGCGGCGCAGGCCGCTGCTGTCCATGTATGGCCCAAAGTAAGTGGCACCGTCATCCAGCGGCCGACGCACAAAGCTAACCACTGGATATTTGGCTTTCAGGGTAATTTTGACAAACAGCTGGCTTTTTTCATCTTTTAAATCAACGTTGAATTTGGGCTGGTAGCGCTTGATTAGTTCAGACTCCAAAAACAGAGCATCAATTTCACTAGCGGTTTCGATCCAGTCTAGCCCGGCTATTTCGCTCATCAGGACCTGGTTCTTAGGCCCATGCTTGGTTGAAACCTGAAAATAAGAACGCACCCGGTTTTTTAAGACCGCGGCTTTGCCGACATAAATAATCTTTTTAGCCTTATCGCGGAAAAAATAGACGCCCGAAGCAGCTGGCAATTTTGCTAGCTTGGCCTTAAGTTCTTGACGCATAATCTATTATTGTTCCTCTGATATAAAATAAGCCGCGATTTTGGCGCGTAACTGCGGTCTTAACAGTCTAAACCTATCCGGCCAGGCTAGCGGTAAAACCTTGCCTTCGCGTTCGGCATGGCTATAAGCCCGCCGCGAAGCCTGCTCGATCAAGCTATCAAACGCGGACTTCCTGACGTCGGGACTATCAGTCTCTAAATGGTAATAAAACATACCGACGGCGTGCAGCCAATAGAATTCGACTTGATCACCTGCCAGATTACTAGGTAGTTTGCTTTCGTATAGCTCACGTTTGTTATCGGGCTGGGATGCGTTAATATAAGCGCTCATCATGAGTACAGTCTTCTCGTTGGGTTGAAACTCTGCTTCAGGCAGCCGTTCGACTGAGGCCATATTGAATACTATAAAACTTTTTTAAGATATCGTCCGGTGTATGAACGTGGGGACTTGGCCACTTGCTCCGGTGTACCTTCAGCCAAAACTTCGCCACCTTTTTCGCCACCTTCAGGCCCTAAGTCAATCACCCAATCGCCCGATTTAACCACATCTAAGTTGTGTTCAATTACCACCACGGTGTTACCTA
>CAZHVB010000073.1:2118-2439 GCA_964535365.1 uncultured Candidatus Saccharibacteria bacterium
TTAAGGACATCAAGTAGTTTTTTGACATCAGCAAAATGCAGGCCAGTAGTTGGATCGTCCAGAATATAAAACGTGCGGCCTGTGGCTCTACGCGATAGCTCGCTAGCCAGTTTAATGCGCTGGGCTTCCCCGCCCGATAGGGTAGTGGCTGGTTGGCCAAGTCGAATGTAGCCCAAACCCACCCGCTCTAGCGTCTCTAGCCGTCGCTTAATTGAGGGAATATTGGCAAAAAAGTCGTACGCCTCGGTGACCGTCATCTCTAGCACATCTGATATGGTTTTATCCTTATAGTGGATCTCAAGCGCCTCGGCGTTATAGCGT
>CAZHVB010000074.1:0-2427 GCA_964535365.1 uncultured Candidatus Saccharibacteria bacterium
CGGGCGGTAATCCAGCCTACGTAGTTAGCGTATTAAAGAATTCTATGTTTTGGAAAGCCCTTACTAAAGCTATTAATGATGGGCTTAGTTTTGCCGGCTGTAGTGCCGGTGCCACTATGCTAGGTGCAAAAACTATTGACTCTAAGGTAGAGAAATTGTCGCCAAAGCTATTTACGGCTGGTTTAGGATATTTCCCTAACTTGTTCATCGCGCCGCATTTTGATCAATTCGAGAACTATTTACCCGGCTTTACAGATTATTTGCTGAAAACCACTAAAGGTACGGGCGTGATGGGCATAGATGAGGATACTGCTGCTCTAAGTGAATCCGAACTTTTCAAAGTCTATGGCAGCGGTAGCGTGCACCTAACTCGATCAAACAAAACACTAGCCTTTCGGGCAGGTCAGTTTTTCCGACTCTAAACCCCTTAGCAGGCTTGTCTAAAACGGCCCAAACGGGTATAATGTCCGTTTGGTAATTGTTTGGTATTAACAGGGGTATATGGCAGATAAAATCGTTATTCGAGGTGCGCGCGAGCATAACCTAAAAAACGTTGATTTAGAGATCCCGCGCGATAAATTGGTGGTTATTACTGGTTTGTCTGGTTCGGGTAAGTCGTCTTTGGCGTTTGATAATATATACGCCGAAGGCCAGCGCCGCTACGTGGAAAGCTTGAGCAGCTATGCGCGCCAGTTTTTGGGCATTATGGAAAAACCCGACGTAGATCAAATTGATGGTCTGTCGCCGGCGATTTCGATTGATCAAAAATCAGCCCCGCGCAATCCACGCTCTACAGTAGCTACTGTGACTGAAATTTACGATTATTTACGCCTGCTTTATGCCCGGATTGGCGTTCCGCATTGCCCGATTTGCGGCCAGGTGGTGAGCAAGCAATCAACCAGCCAAATTGTGGAAACTATCACACAGTTACCAAACGGCAGTCGGATTCTGGTGTTAGCACCGCTGGTAAGTGATAAAAAAGGCGAATTTCGGCACATTCCGGCTGAACTTAAGCGGAGTGGTTTTGGCCGAGTGCGTGTGGACAGCATTGTGTATGATGTTGATGAGTTCCCGGTTTTAGATAAGCAAAAAAAGCACACTATTGAAGTGGTGGTAGATCGGCTGGTGATCGAAGCTGATAATCGGCCGCGTTTAGCCGAATCAATCGAACAAGCTTTAGATTTAGGTGACGGTGTTATCAAGGTAGCTGACGCAGATAAAAATAAAGAAACGATTTATAGCGAACAATTCACCTGCCCCGATCACCCCGAGGCGCCGATTGCCGAAATGGCGCCTCGTACCTTTTCTTTTAACTCACCGCACGGAGCTTGCCCGCACTGCACCGGTTTAGGCGCAACACTAGAAGTCGACCCGCAGCTGGTCATCGCTAGCCCCAGATTATCGATTAACGAGGGCGTCGTTCGTCCCTGGAGCCGGGGTAAGTTCGATGGCTGGTACCTGCGCCGTTTGGCTGGTGTGGCCGATACCTATGGGTTCTCGCTCGATACACCGTGGGGGCAGCTTCCCGAGAAAGCCAAGCAAATAGTGCTACATGGCAGCGGCGATAAAGAAATTAAGGTGCGCTGGCATGGTGGATCATACAGAGCCGATTTTGAAGGCGTTATTCCTAATCTTATGCGCCGCTATAAGGAGACTGAATCGGAGTTCACTAAGCACGAAATCGCCAAATACATGCGCGAACATACCTGCCCGGTTTGCGGCGGTGCCAGGCTTAAGCCCGAGGTGTTGGCCGTAACAGTTGCCGATAAATCAATCATGGCTGTCACTAATTTGTCCATTTTGGCAGCACGCCGCTTTTTCGCTGAAATCAAGCTATCAGAACGGGATATGACGATTGCTCGCCAGGTGCTAAAGGAAATTGGTGCTCGGCTGAACTTTTTGGTTGACGTGGGGCTAGATTACTTAACCCTAGAGCGCACAGCTAATACTTTAAGCGGCGGCGAAGCCCAGCGCATTCGGCTAGCCACCCAAATTGGTTCGGGGCTGATGGGCGTACTTTATGTGCTGGATGAGCCGTCAATTGGTCTGCACCAGCGCGATAATCGGCGCTTAATTGATACCTTGAGACGGCTGCAATCACTTGGTAATACGGTGATTGTGGTGGAACACGCCGAAGAAACTATCCGCAGTGCCGACGTCGTGGTGGACATCGGGCCGGCCGCCGGTGAACACGGCGGCAAGATTGTGGCGGTGGGTTCACCTGAAGCGATTGCCAAAAACAAAGCCAGCTTAACCGGCCAGTTCTTAGCCGGCAAGGAGCACATTAAAACACCGACTAAAAGGCAAGCCGGTAGCGGCGAGGACTTGGTTGTCAAAGGCTGCAGCGAGCATAACCTGAAAGCAATTGACGTTGTTTTTCCGCTCGGTAAATTCATCGTCATTACCGGTGTGTCGGGCTCGGGTAAA
>CAZHVB010000075.1:0-2386 GCA_964535365.1 uncultured Candidatus Saccharibacteria bacterium
CCAAAATGTCAATGCTTTGCCACAGCTACAACAGAATTACAACACCTTGCTTCAAAACGGCGTGAAGCCGTCAGATGTTCTAGCCGCCTTGCCAGTAGATGCAGCTTATGCTGATTTTTCCAATGACGTCGAAGCTATGGCGGCGCTGGCTGGCTTGCAGCTAACTGACGTTAGCCCAAGTTTAACCAGTAGCGGCCAGTCGTTTACCTCAAGTCCAATAACCAGTCCGACTTCAGTTAGTTTTAATATTACGGCCAACGGTAGCTACAAAGCGATTCAGGCTTTTTTGCATAACGTCGAAGCAGCCAAGCGCCCAGTCAGAGTCAACCAGATTATCATGACCGGTCAAGAGCCATCTATTCAATTACAAATGACCGCCACTACTTACTACCAGTCCCTATCAAGTGTGGCTAGTAGTACACGGGAGATTAAGCAATGAAACTCAAAGATTTAGTCGCATTTATCTTTTTAGCTCTCGTGCTGATTATTATTGGCAGTTTTCTGGTTGGTAAAATCGGTCATAAGGGCCAGGGGCGCAGTGCCAACGTCGAGGTAGTTCAGCCAATTGATCCAACCTTTAGCCAAGACGCACAAAATGTTCTACTAGGACGCGACTCTAATCTGCCGAGCCAGAGCTTCGGGGCGCCGCTTAACTTGGGTTCAGGTTTTGGCAACAGTGATCCGTTTGCTCAGTAGCGATCTAAATTGAGGGAATGACGATGCTGTCTTTAGAAAGCCAGCAGAAAATTGAAGACTTGCTGCTAAACGCCAAAATCGCCAGCCGCGTCCAGATTGCCGAGTTAAAAAAGGAAGCGGCCAAAACCAACAAGCCGTTACTAGCGCTGGTGATTGAAAAAAAACTAGTTGATAGCGAAGAACTAACCAAAATTCTAGCCCGCAACTCTAATGTGCCTTATGTCAATTTGCTGAAAGCCGATATCGCTGATTCAGTACTGAAAATGTTACCGCACGAGGTAGCCGAGCAGTATAAAGCAGTCCCCTTAGGTGAAATGGAAGGTAAGTTGGCAATCGGTATGATTGACCCGACTAACGTTCAAGCGATTGATTATATCTCTGGAAAGGTTGGACGGCCGGTATCGGTCTTTATGGCCAGCCAAGATGGTATTGAGCGTGTTCTGGCAGAATACAAAACCACTATCGAAAGCGATGTGCGGACTGTAGTAGCGGGTTCACTAGAAGCTAACATCAAAGACCTAGATAGCACTATGCCCGCTAA
Source organism: uncultured Candidatus Saccharibacteria bacterium (assembly GCA_964535365.1). GTDB lineage: Bacteria > Patescibacteriota > Saccharimonadia > CAZHVB01 > CAZHVB01 > CAZHVB01. The sequence goes on from CAZHVB010000075.1 coordinate 1,238, forward strand.
ACAGGTTGCTACATTGGTTCAGGATTCGCCGATTACCCGCGCACTTAAAGCCATTATAGACTATGCTGTTCAGGCCGGCGCATCGGATGTTCATATCGAACCAACCGAGACGACCGTACGGATTCGCTGTCGGGTTGACGGCATTTTGCGTGAAATTATGAGTCTGCCTAAAACCACCGAACCGGCCCTAATCAGCCGGATTAAAATCTTGTCTAACTTGAAAATTGATGAACATCGCATTCCCCAGGATGGACAGTTTGCTGTTGACTCAAACGGTAAAGGGATTGACATTAGGGTAGCCATTTCACCGGTAGTGTGGGGTGAGCAGATAGTTTTACGTTTGTTAAGTAAAGAGGACAAGGACTTAAGCTTGGAGGATTTGGGTCTGCACGGTCGGGCGCTAGAGCTGGTAAAAGCCGGTGCCCAAAAGCCCTACGGTATGATTTTAGCTACCGGGCCGACTGGCTCTGGTAAATCAACTACGCTTTATACGCTACTGCAGATGATTAAAAGTGAAGCTATCAATGTAGTCACGCTAGAAGACCCGGTGGAGCGACATATCGAAGGCGTTAACCAAATCCAGGTTAATCCAGCAGTCGGACTGACTTTTGCCTCTGGCCTACGCTCGGTTTTGCGTCAAGACCCAGATGTGGTTTTGGTTGGTGAGATTCGCGACCACGAAACTGCTTCGCTAGCTGTCCAGTCGGCCCTAACCGGCCACTTAGTCTTGTCTACCCTACACACCAACACTGCAGCCGGGGTCTTACCGCGCCTGCTTGATATGCAAGTTGAACCGTTTTTGATTGCTTCAACCGTTAATACCGTGATCGGCCAGCGGCTAGTGCGTCGGATTTGCAAAGATTATGAAACCTATCAATCAAGCGTCCTACAAACCAAATCAATTAAAAATAGCGTTGGCCAGTTGCTGCCAAAAACAGCGGCCGATGTCAAGACTTTAGCTGACAGATACGGCTATCAAAACTTGCCGTTAGCTGATCAAAACGCTTATACTTTGTACAAGGGCAAGGAGAGCGACGAATGTCCTAAAGGTTATAAGGGTCGTATTGGAATTTTTGAAGTATTTAATATGAACGAAAACATGGAAAAATTATTGGCTGAACATGCTACTAGTAGTGAAGTACAGGCCCA
>CAZHVB010000076.1:0-2384 GCA_964535365.1 uncultured Candidatus Saccharibacteria bacterium
TTCATAACCGCGTAAGCGCCAGTACCAATAATAGCCGGTGATGCTTTTGAACACCTCTTTGGCTAAAAGGTGGCTGGGGGCCGCCAGGAAATCTAAGGGCGTGGCAATAGAGTGACCGATTAAGTGGGCTTTGTAGCGCCGGTTGATGCCCGGTAGTGCCGCTAGATCCAGGTTTTTCTAGGTTGAGCGCACATTATGTTGATTAATAATGTCTAACCCGTTTGGTTTATGCAGGTTAGCGGCTAGTTTAGCTAGGAAACGGTTTGGCCCAACACCAACATTACAGGTTACCCATTCGCCTAATTTAGCCGACAGATCGTTTTTAATAGCTCTACCAATTTTCACTACTTCGCTGGGTTTAATGATGTGCTGGCTAAAATCAATTAGGCCTTCGTCAACTGACTTCATCTGTGTATCAGGTGAATAACTAGCCAAGATAGCCTTAAAGGTTTGATGGGCAAATAAGTACTTGGGTGGATCAGTCTCTAGTACTATGAGTCTAGGTATTAATTGCTTGGCTTCGAGAACTTTCATACCAACCTTAACGCCGCGATCCTTGGCTTCGTACGAAGCAGCAATGATGGTGGGGTTGGTTCCCAGCCGATTCGTCATGGCCAGTGGTTTCCTGCGTAGCAGTGGATTGGCCTGCTGCTCAATTGTGGCAAAACAGGAATTTAAATCAACATGCAAAATTAAAGGCGGGGCAGGGTTAAACTCTAGATCTGTGGTTTGATAGGCAAACTTAAGCGGGGAGGCCATCGCTAATCTCTTTAAGCCGCCAGCGCAAACTTTCGGTATTAAATTCCAGTCGGTAAGTTAGGGCGCTATCCGACATCGTAAAAACGTGCACCAACTTTCGGCCCTCGTAGGTAGGGTGGCAAAAGCCAAACTGACTAAAGCGATAAATACGGTTTTGCCAACCCATTACAGTAGGTACGGCTGGTTTGCCAACTTGTCTATAAGCCACAATGACTTCAACCGGTTCATCGATTACTTCAGTCATTTCACCCTAGTATATACCGAACAAATACCAAACACAAATCGGTAAGAAGTTCTGACAAGAGCACGAAATAATGCTATAACCTTACTTGTATATATCGGTATGAGCACAAGTCTCAAGTCTCTATTGATGGTAGCGGCAGTCTTAATTGTAGCTGCTGCGGCTGTCTCACTATATAGCCACCATACATCTACGAGTAATTCGGGCAATAACTCTGCTGCAAGTCAACAATCAGCTGCCAAGTTGGCCAATTTACCGCACAATGCCCATACCTGGGGCTTTATTGGTTGCTCTAATACGCACGATACTTTGTGGGGCTATCAGAACGTTTCTAGCAAAGACTTATTCTGGCCGGCTTCGTTCGGACATGACAGCGATCCTAATAATGTTGGCGGCTATGCCTACCATCTAGAAGGGCAGACTGTTTACAAATGGAGTAATCCAAATAGCCCCGGTTGGTCACAGTTCAAGCGGATGATAGACACCTACGACCACGGCCAGTCGCCACCGGTTATCTGGGTTCAGTTATGTGAGGACGTTCACCGTAGCCAAAGGGGGACTTACCACGTCACCACCTATCAGGAGCTGGTGGACATGTTGAAGAACATCCGCGTCTACGCACCGAAGTCAGCTATCTATCTTAGTACGCTGAATACTTGGGGTAAAAATCCAGACGGGACTTGGTTTTGTACGCTTGAGAATGGTACGCCACCGGATCCAACCGATGGCATAGCTCACACGACTAGCTTGGCTGACCAAGCCGTTACGGCCGGTTTAGCTTTAGCCGGTCCTGGGGTTAGTGGCATTAAGAATCTCGGGCCGTTAACATTTAGCCCGTCCTACATTGATGTGCATGATGCTACGCATTGTCATCCCAACGGTAACCCAAATCACGGTCTAGGCAACGGTTCGGCCTTTTTGGGCGGCCAACTAGCCAGCTTTTTTGATAAGTAATAAGGAGTATGCAAACGTACAGCTATAGCTTGAGAGACAAGCTCAAAAACTGGCGGGAACACATCGAAGCGGCTTTTAGATACCAGCCGTATTTTGCTTATCCGCTGCTAGCGCTATTTGTAGCGGCTGTAGCCATCCCGGTAGCGGTTTTGTACTACCAACCACACCGAGCAACAGTCACCAATCCAAATCCAAACTCGACCTCAACTCATACTGGTAGCTCTGGCAGTAAATCTGGTAAAAATAGCAATAGCGGTTCTGGTAGTGCTTCGTCTTCATCATCTTCGTCTAGTTCTGGCAGTGGCTCCTCTGGTGGTAGCAGCGGCTCCAGCCATTTGTATTCGCAAACTCCTCGCACCTGGGGTTTTATTGGTTGCTCAAACACCCACGACATAATGTGGGGCTATCAAAACGTTTCAAGTAGTCGCTT
>CAZHVB010000077.1:0-2332 GCA_964535365.1 uncultured Candidatus Saccharibacteria bacterium
AGCCTGAACTCGAAACCAAATATCATGCCCTTACCTTCCTTGCTTTCAAAGATAATTGAGCCGCCCTGCATCTGAACCACCATTTTAGCCATGTATAGCCCAAGGCCGGTGCCATCGGGCCTAGCTTTTTGAGCATTGGCCGCTCTATAGAATTTTGCAAACAAGTGATCCTTTTCTTTTTCGGGCACGCCAATGCCATGGTCCTTGACCATAAAGCGGATGCTATCCTTATCAGTTGATAGCTCAATTTCAACGGTGCTATTAGGCGCATAGTAAATAGCGTTGTCCATAAAGTTCATGATTACCTGGCGCATCTTACCTTCATCCAACTTAATAATCGGGATAGCGCCCACAGGCTTAAACCCCAACACCACCTGGCGGGCTTGGGCAGTACGGGCTAACTGTCTGATTTCATCTTTGACTACCGCCACTAAGTCCATTGGCGTACGGTCAATCACTAATTTGCCAGTGTTAATGCGTGAAACGTTAAGCATGTCGGAAATCAAAAACACCATACGCTCAGCGCTCATATAAGCCAGGTCGGTAAAGTCGTGCTGCTTGCCGCTAAGTTTACCGGCATCGCCTTCTAACATCATCGATAGATATCCTTTAATCGCCGTTAGTGGAGTGCGCAGTTGGTGAGACGCCATTGAAATAAACTCGTCCTTGGCTTCGTCTAGCTCTTTAAGCCGCTGGTTTTGAACGCGCAGGCGACTGGTAGCCTCAGCTATGCGTTTTTGCAGGGTTACGTTGAAGTCGGCGATCTTTTCGTAACTTCTGGCATTTTGCAGGGCTACGGCCAGTGCCGGTCCGGCGATCTTCAAAAGTTCCACATCCTGGCCAGTGTAAATACTGCCGCTTTGCTTGGGACCTAGCAGCAGGAAACCAACCACTCCCTCTTTAGTCGATAGGCGCGTTGCCATAGCGATATCAAATTGCTCAAGTGTAGCTTTAGCCTGGCCTGGCTCAAGTTCATCGGTAACATACAGCTTGCGTTTTAAGCCAAGCAGATGGCTAATTGGTATAGCTTTGGTTGTACCAAGCGTAGCCGAACGGTAAAGTCGATTACCGTCAATCACTAGTAGCTGGCCGCTGGCTAGCTTAAGAGTTTGAACCGCAATATGCAGACTAGCACTAATGATGGTGTTGATATCTATTTGTGTCGTTAGGGTATCGCTAAGCTGATTAATGGTCGCCTGGGTGTCATAACGGTCTCGGTAAAACAGTCGGTCAGTGATTTTCTCGAAAAAGCGACGCAGCGGCTGAAACGTAAACGCTAGAACAACTGCCAAAACCACGTATGTGACGTTCTGGGCCAAGCTAATTTGTTGGCCTTCAAACAAAAGGCTCGAAGCTCCAAAAACGGCTACCGCATATATACCAGCCAGCGTAATCAGTAAAAGTGTGTATGCTACCGAACGAGCAACCAGCAACCTGATATCTAGAAAACGATGAACAATAATCGTGTAGGCCGAAAAGCCAGTAAAAAACAGGATGCTGTAGATGCCGGCGCGGGTGACCGAAGGCGATACAACTAGAAAGTTTGGCAGAATTACGTTAGTCAACATTATTATTAGAGACGCTGAAAAAAGCCCATAAAAAATAAATTTTAATTGTGCCTTGGCGCGGCCGGAGCTATGTAAATATTTATTTATTAGCAACCAAAGTCCACCCAATAAAGTCACGGCTGCTAACGTCAAAAATATCGAGTAGCCGTCTTTTGGGATAAAGTAAACGTGATCATTAGCTATATTAATATTTACAGTTTGGTAGAGACTTATAAATACATAGTTTGTCGCCATCAATAGACCAACCAATACAGTCAAAACCGTCAGCCGCTTACCAAACAGTTCACGACAAAACGCATAAAACAACCCGAGCAACAGAACCGAAAAAGCGAAATCTCCGGTTACTAAAATTTTTGTAACAGTAAAACCAAAACCGGCATCTTCTAAAAACGAAACCACACTCCAGGCTATCAGCGTAAACGATAGGTAGGCGAGGATCCGATTTAGTTTAGCCTTTGGATTATTTGCCAGAACAAAAGCACCGAGCAGAAAGTTGGCTAGACAGACCAGTAAAAGCGAGGCTACAGCAAACATATAGCTATAGCATAAGGATTATACCAACCAATACTCAAGTCTTTTGAAATTCTGCTTTTTGGCGTTTTAAATAAAACTCAAAAATACGACACGAAATGTTAGCCCATACACGCTTAAATGGTAAGCCGAAAAATGGATTTCTCCATCTCAGCATAACGCCAAAGTTTTCACTTGGAGGATCTTTGAAATAGTCAGCAGCTAAGCCCATTATTCTCATGAACGGAACTCTT
>CAZHVB010000078.1:0-2302 GCA_964535365.1 uncultured Candidatus Saccharibacteria bacterium
CCAGGATATCTACCGAGAAAAGGGTGAACCTGGGCAGGTTCTCTTCCAGGGCTTGTTCATCTCTTCGAACCAGCCGCCATAACCGTTGTGGTATAGACCGCCAATCTCTAAAGTATGATGGCGGTAGATGATGGGGTGGGGGAACTGGGGTATCGAGCATCTTTCAGCAAGTATATATTAAACCGCCTGCATTAATCGTGAGCGCCGCAGATGGTATAATCAAGGTAATTTGATAAGGAGCGGAATATGTCACCATTAACTATAGTTTTGATTACTGCCATAGTGGTAGTACTGGCATTGGTTGTGATTTACAACGGTTTGGTGCGTACCAAAGTCCGCGTCGATGAGGCTTGGAGCGATATCAACGTCCAGCTCAAGCGTCGCTATGACTTGATCCCAAACTTAGTTGAAACGGTCAAAGGTTACGCTAAACACGAGAGCGGTGTATTTGAAAAAGTCACGCAAGCTCGCACCGCCGCTATGAACGCTGGCGGCATGGCCGATAAAGCCAAAGCTGAGAATATGCTAAGCTCAACACTCAAAAGTTTATTCGCTGTCGCCGAAGCTTATCCGGATTTGAAGGCTAGCCAGAATTTTTCGCAGTTACAAACTGATCTAACCGATACGGAAGATAAAATTCAGGCCGCCCGCCGCTTTTATAACGGCGCGGTACGTGACTACAACACCAAGATCAAGGTTTTTCCAAACAGTCTCTTTGCTGGTCTATTGCACTTTAGCTCCTGTGAATTCTTTGGGGTTGAAGGCGAAGAACAAGCCCAGATCGAAAAGCCAACCGACGTAAAATTCTAGAAACCTAAAATGTATACACAGATTGCGGCCAATAAGCGCAAAACCGTTGTTCTAATTTTGGGCTTTATATTAATCGTCGGTGGCTTAGGCTGGCTGTTTAGTCAGATCGTGGGCAACCCCGTTTTACTGATCTTTGTGTTTATTTTTGCGCTTAGCTATGCCATTTTTGGCTATTTCGCCTCTGATAAAATCGCGCTGGCGCTATCGGGCGCTAAACCGATTAGTAAAAAGGATGCGCCTAGGCTGTATCGGGTGATTGAAAACCTAAGTATTACGGCCGGTTTGCCCATGCCGCGGGTGTACATCATTAACGATCCGGCTCCCAACGCTTTTGCTACTGGCCGTGATCCTAACCACGCTGCCGTAGCAGTCACTGCCGGGCTGTTAGACATGATGGCAGAGGACGAACTAGAGGGTGTGATTGCGCACGAATTGAGCCACGTTGGTAATTATGATATTCGAGTGATGGCGCTCGTGGTGGTACTAGTGACGATTGTGGTGTATGCCAGCGACTTCTTTTTGCGTATGACTTTATGGGGTGGGCGCGATGAGAGTGACCAGGGTAACAGCGGCGCCCTGGTTTTAGTTGGTCTAGCGTTGGCGCTGCTGGCGCCGGTGATTGCTACCTTGCTACAGTTAGCTGTTAACCGCAAGCGCGAATATTTAGCCGATGCTTCGGGCGCGCTTTTGACACGTTACCCGGAGGGGCTGGCTAAAGCCCTAGATAAAATCGGCGCCTACCCGCGCGGCCTACGTAAAGCCAGCACTGCTACTGCCCATTTATTTATCGCTAGTCCCTTGCGCGGCAAACACGCGACGAGCTGGTTTGCCAACTTGTTCAGTACACATCCGCCGATTGCCGATCGCATTAAGCGGCTGGAATCGATGGAGACTAAGCTATAGTGCCAAACTTCAAACTGCGCCCCAGCCCTAATAAAGCCGCCAAGCCCAAACGGCGTCAGCTACCAGGTGCGCATCGCTTGTTAAAAGATAGCTGGCAATTATTTTGGCGCCACCGCCGTGTACTGGCGGCCGTAATGGCTATTAACGTGGCTGTCAATTTAGCGCTGACCTTTTTTGCCACGAGTGAGCTTAAGGCAGTTTATCAGGGCCTATGGTTTAACTTTGCTAGCTGCGCTTTAATTTGGACAATTAGGCACCTATCTACTAAAACCGAACCGACCTTAAGCCAAGCCTACTGGCAAGGTACGGCACCAGCTCTGAAATTTATTGTGGTGCTGGCGGTATTGGTACTAGCCAGCGTACCGCTTTCAATTGGCGCTTTCCTGGTTGGTATCATCGGTTGGCTCATCAGCACTAGTGTAGTGATCAGGCTTTTGGCTACAACCACTTGGCTAGTTTTGAGTGGCTTAAGTTTGCTATTGCTAGCCCGCTTGATATTGGCGGTTTTAATTGCCACCTTGCCTGAAATTGGACCGTTTCAGGCTGTGGCTTTAAGCTGGCGCGCCAGTCGCGGTTTGGCTTGGCGGCT
>CAZHVB010000079.1:0-2192 GCA_964535365.1 uncultured Candidatus Saccharibacteria bacterium
TAATGCCAAGGTACCATTAATGACGTCAGGCAGTGAAGCCGAAGCGGTGCGCGACGAACCAGAGGTTTTAACCAGCCCGATCGATCCGGACTGGACCCTGCCACCACTCGATTTATTAGAGGATAAACAAGGCGAAGCCGACCCGGGTAAGCCACAAGAAAACGCCAAAACAATTGCTGAAACGCTAGGTAACTTTGGCATTAACGTTAAAGTTGAAGAGATTAATATCGGCCCGACTGTTACGCAGTATGCCCTTAAGCCAGATAGCAACGTGCGCTTAAGTAAAATTACCGAGCTTTCTAATAACCTTGAACTCAGTTTGGCGGCTCATCCGATTCGGATCGAGGCGCCAATTCCTGGTAAAAGTATGGTAGGTATTGAGGTACCAAATAAGCGGGCAGCTGTGGTGCGGCTCAAATCGATTCTAACCAGTGACGCTTGGCAACAGAACCGTAAAGCCCTGCCGTTTAGCTTAGGGCGCGATATCTCTGGCCAAGCTGTGGTGGTTTCGCTCGATACCATGCCTCATGTGCTGATTGCTGGTGCCACCGGTTCTGGTAAGTCGGTGATGATCAACGCCTTTTTGATCAACTTACTCTACCGTTACTCGCCAGCCGACTTAAAGCTGATACTGGTTGATCCTAAACAAGTCGAACTAAAGCCCTATGATGACATTCCGCACCTGTTGGCACCAGTTATTACTGATCCCGAAAAATGTATCTCAGCTCTCAAATGGGCGGTAGCGGAAATGGAACGCCGCTACTCGCTATTTGCTGAGATGGGCAAGCGCAATATTGGCGAATACAACACTGCCACCAAAGAAAGCCGAATGCCTTACATTGTGGTTGTAATTGACGAGCTGGCTGATTTGATGATGATGGCACCGCAAGATGTCGAAACTTTAATCGTCAGAATTGCCCAAAAGGCCCGTGCTACCGGTATTCATCTAGCTATCGCTACCCAGCGGCCAAGCGTCAATATTATTACCGGTCTGATCAAAGCCAATATACCAGCCAGGATTGCTTTTAGTACCGTCAGCCAAGTGGATTCGCGCACTATTATCGACCAAGCCGGTGCTGAGAAACTACTGGGCAGAGGCGACATGCTGTTTTTGGCGCCAGATATTATTAAACCGCGCCGCATTCAAGGGGTGCTTGTATCAGAAAAAGAGATCAAGGGCGTCACTGATTTCCTGCGTAACGCCCGCGCGCCGGCCTATAACGAAGAAGTTTTAACCCAGTCTGTGCGCCTAGGTGGTAGCCGTGTGAGTAATGGCTTCGGAGCCGGCGAGGACAGTCTGTTAATGGAAGCGGCGCGGCTGGTGATTGAAAGCCGCAAAGCTAGTGCCAGTTTACTGCAGCGTCGGCTCAGGGTTGGCTATGCCCGCGCGGCTCGTCTGTTAGATATGCTTGAAGAGCGCGGCGTAGTGGGACCGCCCGATGGTAGTCGCCCGCGCGACGTTTTGGTAGATAGCCTGTCCGAAGTCATGGCTCAAGATGGCTAAGCTGAAGGGTAGGCATACAAGCCTGCCCCGCCGAGCCGAGCCGAGAGTACCTTTTAGTGATAGCCTTGGTAAAACTCTACGCCGGCGGCGCCTCGATTTAGGTTTCAGGCTCGAAGATATAGCCGACGAGACTAAGATCCAGAAAGTCTACCTAAAAGCGATTGAGCAAGCTGATTATGAAAACCTGCCCCATAGTGTACATAGCTTGGGTTTTGTACGCCGCTACGCGCGTCTTTTAGGTTTGAATAGCCAAACCGCCGCCGCCAAATATCTTTTGGAACGTGGCCAAGTACCAATTAACCCGTTGGCATCTCGGCCAAAAACCAAACTAAAAAAACCAGTTTTTGGTTCACGCATGGCTATCTTGAGTGGTTTATCTGTAATCTTAATCACAGTGGTGGCATACTTGCTTTGGCAGCTGCGCATTTTAGCCGCTCCACCACAGCTCACCCTTAATCAACCGTCGGCCAACAGCGTTATAGCGGCTAGTAGCTTGGTAGTTAGCGGCCACACCACGCCCGGTGCCAGTGTCACAATTAACGGCCAGTCAGTTCTAGTGGATGACAGTGGCAACTTCAGCGCCACGATCAATTTAACCACCGGACTCAATCAGATAACAGTTGAAGCCAAAAACAGTCGCGGTCAGATTAGTGGGGCGGTCCGCAACGTTATAGTCGGGACTAATTAT
>CAZHVB010000080.1:0-2151 GCA_964535365.1 uncultured Candidatus Saccharibacteria bacterium
AAGCCGATCGCTTTAATAAGCTAGCTGTACAAGCTAGCGAGATTGCCCGCCAAGCCGCGCTAGCTAAAATGCAGCGGGCCCTGAATGAACCAGCCGACAGCAAATCTAAACACGACGCTAAGGCAGAAACCGAACCGTCCACACCCTTACCAAGCGAGGTTGAGTTCGATCCGTTGCCCCAAGCCATTACCCAGACTATCGTTGATCCAAAAACTGGTAAGGTGGCTTGGCACGTGCGCAAAGAACCGCATAAAAAAGCCGTCAAAACCACGACGCGTTCAAGCCACAGAGCAAGCGCTAAGCACGCGGCCAGCCACACTTTCCGAGCGTTAGCCAAAAACGATCAGATTCCGATTAGCGAGATTGCTCGTCAAGCCAAGCGAGCCCACGAACAGGCCCAGGCTTTAAGCGAAGGCCAGGAGATCAACCTCCACCAGACCAAACCGGCAGCTTCGTAAGTTTAATTTCTTAAAACCGACTAACAGCGTAAGCATGAGCTTTATTTGCTATACTAGGAGCATGATTTTAGGGCGAAAGTAAGGGTAGGGAAACAATGCCGCCCAAACAAACACCGGTTCCACCAGTCGCACCACCGCTGACGACTAGTCAGCCTGTAGCTCTACCGCTCCAAGTAGCGCCATCAGCTATCGGCAGACGCGGCTCTAAAAAAAGCAAAGATCAGGCCAGCACCCAAAACGCACTTTTGATATCAGAGATTCGCGATGGCCTAGTGATAATGCGCGATGGCAGTTTACGCTCGGTGGTGATGTGCCAATCGATTAACTTTGATCTGATGAGCGGCCCTGAGCGTGAAGCCGTTGAGTTTAGTTACCAAGGCTTTTTGAACACGCTTTACTTTCCAATCCAGGTCTACATTCGCACTCAACGGGTTGACCTGAGTAAGTATTTGGAAAAACTGGAGACTAGCCACGCCAACCAAGAAAACATGCTGCTAGGGCTTTTGATGGAAGACTACATTGCTTACGTGCGCTATCTACTAGAGGCCGCTAACGTGATGGCAAAACAGTTTTATGTGGTCATCCCTTACTTCCCGCCACTCAATAGCCAAGAAGGCCTCAGTCGTGGGCTCAAGCAATTTAGAAACTTGTTCCGGCCAGCCAGCGGACCAATTGTGATTAACGAGGCCAACTACAACCGCTATAAAAGCGAGTTGACTCAGCGCGTCCAGGTAGTTTTGAACAGCCTAAACCAAATGGGTGTCCAGGCTATCCCGCTTGATACTCAAGAGCTAATCGAGCTTTACTACACGGTTTACAATCCGCAGATTGCGCTTAACCAGCAGTTGACTAATGTGGCTGATTTGGAAGCGCCGATGGTGCGCCGTGGCCAAGGCGAGAATCCTAACGCAGGTAGCGGAGGACAAAGCTGATGGCGCTACCTTTTCTTGGTCGTAAAAACCAACCGGTTGACCTGGTTACTCAGCAGCGGCAACTTGAGACCCAGGAAGTGGAGCGCGAATTTCGCGAAGGCATTACGGCGCTGCGCGATTTTATCGCACCATCGTCAATCGAATTTAACGCCGATCACATTAAGCTTGGCACGCGCTACGCCGCGACCTTATACGTCTATGGTTTTCCGCGCCAAATCTACACCGGCTGGCTATCACCGATTATTAATATCGATGAAACGATCGATATCAGCATGTTCATTTATCCGGTCGAAAGCCGGGTGGTACTAGAAAACTTACGTAAAAAAGTCGGTCAGCTAGAAGCCGGTATCACCATTAACCAGGAGAAAGGTCGGGTGCGCGATCCGGCGTTGGAAGCCGCGATTAACGATGCCGAGGAGCTACGCGATAAACTGCAAGTTGGCGAAGAACGCTTTTTCCGGTTTGGCATGTATTTAACGCTGTATGCTGATAGCTTGGAAGAATTGCGCTATTTGGAGCGCAAGATCGAAGGCATTTTTGGCCAGGAGCTGGTTTACACCAAAGTGGCGTCTTTGCAAATGGAGCAGGGTTTTAATTCGACTGTGCCTCAGGCTGCTGATCAACTGCAGATTCGACGTAACTTTGACACCGGCGCGCTGTCGACCAGTTTTCCTTTCACCTCGGCCGATCTATCTCAGGAAAACGGCATTTTATATGGTATTAACATGCATAATAACGGGTTAGTTATTTTTGATCGCTTT
>CAZHVB010000081.1:0-2105 GCA_964535365.1 uncultured Candidatus Saccharibacteria bacterium
AGCTTTGGTTGTTGAATGGGCAGGGCTTCGATTAATAACCAGCAGCCTTGGTTAAGCTGTTTTGGCGCTTGGCTAAACAAGCGACAGTAAAGGTCTAGTCCGTCTTGGCCTCCGTTTAAAGCTAAGCGTGGCTCAAAAGCAAGGTCTTGGTCGGACGGGTAATTTAGCGGCAAATAGGGTAGGTTGGCTATTATCAGATCAAACTTATTGTTAATTTTGGTTAGTAAATCCGATCGCACCAAGTCAATTTTAACTTTGTGCCTTTTGGCGTTTTGCCTGGCAATAGCTAAAGCTTTGGCCGAAATGTCACTAGCTAAGATGTGCCAAGCCGGCCGCTGCTTGGCAAGCGCGACGGCAATACAACCCGAGCCAGTGCCAACGTCAATCAAGCTGCTGTAATGCGGGCCCAATTTGAGTGCCAAACCGACCAGCGCTTCGGTTTCGGGACGGGGGATAAGCACGTCTGGGGTTACCAAAAAGTCCAGGTCGTAGAATTCTTTGTGACCGGTTAAATAGGCAATCGGGGTATGCCGGGCTCGCTGGCTAATTAACTGATCAAACTTTTGTTGCTCAGGCTTGGTAAGCTCTTGGTCCGAATGCGCCAGTAAGTGCGCGCGATCGAAACTGGTAGCAAGCTCCAACAAAATCAAACAGTCCAGCTCCCCTGTTTTTATACCAGATTCAGTTAATAAATTACTTTTATTACCCAGGGCTTGTTGAATTGTCACTTGACGTTACAGCTTTTGGCTAGCTGTTTGTAATTTGTTGATCAGCTCGTCGATGTTGCCGGCTAAAATTGACGGCAGATTATGCAGACTAAGATTGATGCGGTGGTCGGTCAGCCGATCTTGCGGGAAGTTATAAGTGCGAATTTTCTCACTGCGTTCACCGGTGCCAATTTGGCCGCGCCGTTCCTGGTCACGTTCAACACGTTCTTTTTCTATCTGTTGGGAAAGTAGGCGAGCACGCAAAATGCCCAGGGCTTTTTCCCGATTTTTGAGTTGGCTGCGTTCATCCTGGCAAGTCACGATCATGCCAGTGGGCAAGTAGGTGATACGTACAGCTGAATCGGTGGTGTTGACCGATTGACCACCAGCGCCAGATGACCGAAACACATCAATTCTAATATCGGCTGGATTTATTTCAATATCGGTGTTTGTGGCCTCCGGTAGCACGGCCACAGTAGCGGTAGAAGTGTGAATTCGCCCGGCTGATTCGGTAGTCGGCACACGCTGGACGCGGTGAACGCCGGATTCATATTTGAGCTTGCCATAAACGCCGTTGCTACTTATTTTAAAAATAACTTCCTTAAAGCCGCCTTGTTCGGCGCCACTTTGGCTCAAAAGTTCAGCTTTATAACCGACATGCTCGGCGTATTTGACGTACATCCGGTACAGATCGCCGGCAAACAGTGAGGCTTCGGCACCGCCGGCGCCTGCCCGGATTTCGATGATGGCGTTCTTTTGGTCGCGTGGGTCCCTGGGGGTTAGGACGCCATCTAGCTCTGCTTTAGTTTTGGCAAGTTCTTGTTCAAGCTTTGGCAGCTCCTCTTGGGCTATCGTGCCAAGCTCGCTGTCTTGGGCTAGTTTTTTGGTATCGTCATAGGCCTTTTGCAGCTTTTGGTAACGATCGGCTACACTCAGAATTTCGGCCAGTTCTGCTTGCTTACGGGCTAGGTCCTGGCCGTCTTTAGTGGCCAATATGGAACTATCGCTCAGCTTTTGGGCGATTTTATCACTCTCGGCCCGCAGTTTATCGATTTGTGCTTGCATTATGATTTACCGCCTTTTAGTATGGGGAAATAGCAGTAAAAACGCCACTAATACCAGCGGCGTTTTACCAACGCTTAGTTACTGTTTGGTGTCGATCGAAACGGTTTCTTTTTCAAGCTCTTTTTTGATTTCGGCTAATTTCTCGGTGTTGCCTGGCTCAGCTTTGGCCGGCTGCTTGGGCTTATCAGATTGTTTTTTGCCAGCTTCGGCTTTTGGCTTAGCAGCAGCCTGGTGGGCGCGGAAGCGATCAACGCGGCCGGCGGTATCGACTAATTTTTGTTTACCGGTGTAAAATGGATGGCAATGGCTGCAGATCTCGACCGTGATTTCACT
>CAZHVB010000082.1:0-2096 GCA_964535365.1 uncultured Candidatus Saccharibacteria bacterium
AGGCCAACATCCGGCTAATAACTTCGAGCTTCGTTTGGTATAGCCAGGTGGGATTGATCGTTATCGGTCATGTAGCAGCAGTCTGGTCGGCTCACATCGTGGCCCTGAAAATTTATCGATCGACCAATCAAGCTATTAGTAGCCAATACCCGATGTTGGTATTGATGGTGGCGTACACCCTAACCAGCCTCTGGATTATTTCCCAACCTTTGCGGTAACGCGTCAGAAATCATCGCCTAACTAGCATAAATAAAGCCATTAATCCCATCCCGACATCTTCAACCAAACTAACTGTACTAAGCGGAAGTTTGATGATATTACCCAGGCAGGCGCAATGAATCCCCCGTCGTCGCTTGAGTTCTTGAAGAACCCCAATGGAGCTGACTGCCATAATTAGCAAAGTGAGCAGATCTCTACCCACCGGCCAAACATCGGCTAGATATAGAATACCGAGACCCAGCTCAATAAACGGGTAGACAGATGAGTAGATTTTGACTCTTTTAGCAATCACATCATAGCCAGCAAAAGCGATCGTAAACATTTTGAAACCAATCAGCTTAAAAGTGGCAAAAATCAGAAAGAAGACGCCCATAAAGTAGCGGATCCATTCCGTAAGATTGGTGTTGCCACCTCGTAGGGCTAGCCAGGACGAAAGCAATAGAATGCCAGCAATAACCAATCCGAATTTGAATACTTCCCGAGGTGAATGCTCGCCTTGAATCATGTTTTTAACTTGAGGATCCATACTTCAATCGTAACAAACAAATAAGCCCCTGGATTATTTCCCAACCTTTGCGGTAATCCCCTCTGTTAAGATGTTGATATGGTTCGTAAAGGCTTTATCACATTTATTGGCTTTATGGTGCTTCTGGCTGGACTACTGATGACAGTTTTACCCGGCCCGGGTTTGCTGACAATGGTAGCCGGACTGGCTATTTTATCGACTAGGCATGACTGGGCCAAACAATGGCTCGAGAAACTTAAAGGGCATCGCCCCAAAAAATCGAAACCCTTAGGCCCCGAGCAGCTGGATAGCCCACCAGACAAATATCACACCTAAAAAGAGTAGGCTGGTTTCTGCCAAAGCAAAGCCGCGGTTGTCGCGATTATGAATTTCTGGGATCAGATCCGAAGCCGCTATATAAATAAAGAATCCGGCGGTTAGACCAAGCAGTTGAGGCAGGCGGCCTTTCAGAAGGTCGGCGCTGAAGTAAACCAAAACCGCGCCGACAATGGTAGCTAGTGCGCTCAAGAAGTTGTACCAAAGGACCTTGCCCCGATTCATGCCCTGGTTCAGTAGAACCCCAAAGTCACCGATTTCTTGAGGAATTTCATGCGCCGAGGTAGCCAGGGCGGTGACTATCCCCAACCTAGACGAGACCAGAAAGGCACCGCCAATCGCCAAGCCGTCAATAAAATTGTGCAGCGTATCACCAAAGATAATTAAAGGCACAATTGGTTTTGCAGCATTGCCATTACCGTTTTTGTGCTCATGATGGTGGTGAAACCAATGGATGAAGCGCTCCATCAAGAAGAAGATCAACATGCCGGCAAGCACCCTGCCCATAATAAATTTAACTCGGTCTGACTCGCCCAGAGCTTCTGGTATTAGGTCGAAAAAAGCCGTTGAAAGTAGGGCACCGGCCGCAAACGAGGACAGTAAATGTGAAATCTTTTTGGCCAGGTTTTGGTGGACCAGCAGTAAGACTCCCCGCACAACGAAACCACGCTGCCGATGAAGCTAAAGATCAGAATTAACAGGAGGGTTGACATTTGCTAGATATCTTAAAGCTAGGTCACTTGAATTGCAAATTCGTCGCAATTTTGGTACTTTTTGTCTATGGAAGAGCGCTTTAAAACTAGCCTCCGGCGGGCCAACTACAGTTTAACCGGCCCGAGACTGGCGCTGTTCGAGTTTTTGCAGAGCCATGGCCCCACCCGCCTGCCGGTACTGATTAAATCGATCAGCTCTTGTGATCGGGCCAGCCTTTACCGAGCCGTTAAATTGTTTAAACAGTTGGACCTGATCCAAGAAGTAGGGACCGGTTCTCAAACCCGGCTAGAGTTAAGCGAACGGTTTGACCCCCACCATCATC
>CAZHVB010000083.1:0-2069 GCA_964535365.1 uncultured Candidatus Saccharibacteria bacterium
ATAAGCACTTGGAAAGTTACGAGAGTGAAGGCGTACAAGCCAAGCAGTGGGAATAGTAGTCTCGGCAAGACGGTAATATCACTTGATAGTAAAAAGTTGATCCCACTTCGGTCCGCAAAATAATAATATATCGGCAAAACCAAAGCCGTTACGTAAAACAGCACCAAAATCGTTCGGATAACTAGCTTATTTTTCAAAAATCCTCGTAATCAAGCTATTAATTCCTACGAGATCAAATGGGGTGAGTGATGGGACTTGAACCCACGACATCCAGATCCACAATCTGGCGCTCTAACCAACTGAGCTACACTCACCATAACCAAACAGTATAAGGTACTGGCGCGCCCGGTAGGAATCGAACCTACAACCTAAGGGTTAGAACTCCTTCGCTCTATCCGTTGAGCTACGGGCGCAAGTGGTGCGAGTGGCGGGAATTGAACCCGCGTCTCCAGCTTGGAAGGCTGGCATACTGCCGCTATACTACACTCGCACTAGCTTAAGTATAAAAGAAATTGCCTAACTGATGAATATCTGATGATTGGAACAATTTTATGCGATCGTCGTAAAAAGTTTAATTTTTGGACAGAACACAATCAGCTGTGCTATAATTAAAATTACACTATCAATCGGGCAAACGGCCCGAATTTTAATTTTATGAGAGATGAAATTACTTAGCTCGGCCTTTCAGAACAACCAATCAGTTCCGTCAAAATATACTTGCCAAGGTGAAAATACCAATCCCGAGCTACAGATTAGCGAAGCGCCGGAAACGGCCAAAACACTGGCTTTGATCATGCACGATCCCGATGCACCAATGCCCGGTGGCTTTACACACTGGGTGGTTTACAATATTCCACCCAATACTAACGAAATTCTCGAAAACACTGAGCCAACCGGAACGGCCGGTATGAACGGCGCTGACAAAACTGGCTACACTGGCCCCTGCCCGCCAAGTGGCCAACACCGCTACTTTTTCAAACTCTACGCCCTTGATAACAAGCTAGATATCCAAAGTGCCGACAAATCGGCACTTGAAAAAGCTATGGCTGGACATATTATTGATCAAGCCGAATTAGTGGAGCTCTATCAAACGCAATAGAGACATCTGTTCGGCTTGATATAATCAGTCCTGGAACGGGGTGTGGCGCAGTTGGCAGCGCGCGTGGTTTGGGACCACGAGGTCGCCGGTTCAAGTCCGGCCACCCCGACCAATTTTACTTACGAACAGCTTCTTTAAGGCGCTTACCGGCGCGAAAGCGTGGCATCTTCATAGCTGGGATTTTGATTTCGGCTTGGGTACGAGGATCAACCCCGCGCCGCGCCGCCCGTTTACCTAAATCAAATACGCCAAAACCCGTAACTGATACTTTTTCGCCTTTAGCAATACGTTGACCTACCACATCTGTAAATTCGGCCAAAAAATGCTCCGCCTGGCGCTTGGAAATTTTAACGCGTTTAGCCAACTCTTCGATTAACTGCCGCTTTGTCATCCCCTACCTTCCTTGTATGTTACTAATTGTAGGAACTAGCGCCTTAAAATTCAATTTAGTTTAGTCTTTCAGGCGGCCAGCGCGCCGCAAAGCTGCAAAAGCTGCCAAACCCGACACCCAGGCATCCCAGCGCGGATTATGAACCAGTTCTTCCTCGGTTTTTAATTTATCGGCTACCAGTCGATGGCGGCTTTTAACACCGATCTGAAATAAAAGTGAATTGAGCTCGATTAACGGAAAGGGATACTGCCAGTAGCGTTTGTCTAGATTATCTTCTTGGCAAGCAATCAAAAAGCGCATTTCTACCGGGTAGCCATTACTGACCAGCACAAAATCGGCCGAGGCTTTAGCGTCTAACAGCCATTGCCAAAAGGCTTGGCGCAAGGCTAAACCGTTGGCGTAGTCTTCCGGAAAATCTTTCATAGCCGGTAGCACATTGTCTTTAACCCAAGGGTCAATTTGGCCTCTTATCGGGCAGCGGCCGTTGAATTCACTTAGAACTTTATCACTGGCATCCATTAAAACCGCACCAACTGCAAACGCTGGCCCATGTAAACCATTGCTTTCCACATCAAAGCT
>CAZHVB010000084.1:0-1703 GCA_964535365.1 uncultured Candidatus Saccharibacteria bacterium
GCGAGCAGCACTCAGCCGTTTAGCGCGCAATAGGGCAGCCTTTTTACGGGCTTCATCGGCTTTATCATAAACTTTCAGCTTACTATAGAATTGAGCAAGCATAACGTAATGCACCGTTGATGGTTCAAGCGTTACCACTTTTTCCAAGACTTCGGCCACTTTTTTAAGGTTATCAAGTTTTAGAAGCGCCTTAGCATAAGCCACGTAACGTTTAACGTTCGGCTCTAGATCTACTACGCGCTCAAAGGCATTGGCCGCTTCCTTGTAATTGCCTTTTTCGTAGTGCACCAGGCCTAAATTGTAAAGCGTGGACAGGGTAGGCGTTAGACTAGAAGCGATGGCAAAACAATCAATCGCATCGTCAAAATTACCTTGTTTGGCGTATAAAACTCCCAGACGGTTATAAGCCGCTGTATTTTTATGATCTACCTTCAGGATCGCCAGTAGGGCGCGCTCTAACGCCCGCTTGCGCCCTTGTTTCGCGGCTTTGTCAACAAAATTCCACAGCCGGTTCAACCGCACCGAGGTTTTGGGTGAACTAATATCTTCCTGACCACTGCTACCAAAGCGGCGAATGGCTAGCCACAGCGCTCCCGCTGCCAAAACCAGCACAAATAATCCGATCATTCTAAAATCATCGCTAAATAAGTTATAGCTAGTTTAGCATTACCGTGTCTGTAAAGGTAGCCAGCTACCCTCTGGCAAGCCTGAAGCTTACCCAGCAAAGTTTTTAGAGCAGTTCTGTTGCTGGTTTTGGCAGCCAAACGTAGCTGCTTTTTTAGCAGCAGGCTTAGTTCTACAACCAGGCTTTTGGGTTCAACCTGGTCCTCCTTTTTTAGTAGCAATTTTAGGCGCTGGTAAACGTCTGGTGCATCCAAAACTGCTTTGGCTGTATCGACTATTTGTTGGCGCTGCTCCATTTGTTCGCTATCGGTTGTGAGTCTAATCGCCTCGCCGATTTTGCCGCTGGCTAATTCGATAATGTCAGCGGCAGCGGCTGGTTTTAATTTGAATGTCGCCTCCAGATAGGCTTTGAGCGGCTCAATCGCTGGCGTGACCAAGTACACGATCCGACAGCGCGAAACTATGGTTGGTAAAAGTCGGCTGCGTTCGTGAGCCGTCAGGATAATCAGAGTGTCTATCGGCGGCTCTTCTAGCGTTTTCAAAAAAGCGTTCTGAGCTTCTAGTGTCAATAAATCGGCATCTCGAACTATTAAAACCCGTACGCCGCCAGCCGTACTTTTCAGAGCGAGTTGGCTACTTAAGGAGTGAATTTGGTCAATCCCAATCGAATCACCATCAGCCTCTATGATAAGCAAGTTTTGTGAGTGCCGTACCTGATCTAGGGCAAAACCGCGCGCTAGCGTAAACTTACCGATGGCTTGTTCGCCCAAAAATAAATAGGCGCCGCGGCTTTGGAAAACGCGCTCCAGCTGCAGCTTTAGATCGTTATCGATCAGAGGCATAACCATATTATAGAGCTTTTAAAAACAGTTTCAGATCTTTTGGTAGCGGGCTTGAAACAGTAATTTTTCGGCCATCTAAATCTATAAAGCTTAAGCCCGAAGCATGCAAAAACTGCCTACTAGGCTTCGGCTGGGTTGAGCCGTAAACGATATCGCCAACAATCGGATGGCCAATATGAGCTAGATGGACCCGGATTTGGTGGGTGCGTCCGCTTTTTGGCTTAATTTCCAGTAAAT
>CAZHVB010000084.1:1713-1993 GCA_964535365.1 uncultured Candidatus Saccharibacteria bacterium
CTTTTTAAGCTGATATTCGGTGATGGCAGCCTTGCCGCGGCCGCGCACGGCCCTTTTAAGGGGGTTGGTGGCACTTCTGGCCAAGGGGAGGTCTATAACACCGCTCTCGTGTTCTAAATGGCCCCTGACGAGCGCTAGGTAAGTCTTTTGGATAGTTCGTTTTTCGAACTGCCGCTGTAGGTGCTTTTTAGCGGCCTCGGTTTTGGCAATTAACAACACGCCAGAGGTATCGCGATCGAGCCGATGCACCAGATAAACCGGCTGGCTAAGTTGTTTTTCG
>CAZHVB010000085.1:0-1937 GCA_964535365.1 uncultured Candidatus Saccharibacteria bacterium
ATAGGTTGGCTTGACTGTTCTGGCTGCTCGATTGTTGAACTTGTTGGGCTTGCTGTAAGTAGTAGACGTCCTCGAGCGAAATATATTGATCATTAGCCGTGCGCAACTTACCAAAATAAACCTGCCCATTAGTTAAAAAGACAGCTTGGTACTGATTGGTTTTAACTAGCGTCTGGCGGTGGACGGCAAAGCCGACGATCATGGCGATGAGAATAGCGGCTGCCGATACAACCAGAAAAATACCAACTAGTTTGCTGGCCCAGCTTGGATTGTGGCTGAATTTAGACATTAGTTTATGGTTCGATTCACCGTGATGGGGGGTTGTTTGGTGTAGATCTGGCGATTTGTAACTGCCGCCGCCTTGAATGTCGTCCACAGATACTCACTTTCGGTTAATGACTTACCGTCTATTGTATGTAATAAAGCCAGGCTGAGCAATACCCTTATGGTTAGCCCACCACTATTAATTTGGCTTTAGGTGTAAATCTGGCCGGCTAGCTTGAGCTGATCGCGTTTACGTTTATCAGCGGTCATAAGATGTTGACAAAGGTTACCCCTCAGGCTAAGCTTAGATCAGCTTTAAGAAAAGGAGTAAGACCAGATGGCATATACTCATCAAAATTCTAAGGGTGTGACGTATTACCTCCACTCTAAGGAAGTAACTTTGCGGGGTGGACGCAGGCAACGAATTTATTGGTTTGCCAAGCAAGTAAACCCGGAAAACGCAGTCGACGCATTGCCAGAGGGCATGAAAGTCGTAGAAAATGCGCGTAACGGCTTCTTAGCCCTTAAGCGCGGCTAAAAAGTACTCAAGCCAATCAAAAAGGCTCACAAATGTGAGCCTTTTTCTTTTATAGAACCTGGATCATTTATGCTGGTGGGCCGGGATGGGATCGAACCATCGACCCGTACCTTATAAGAGTACTGCTCTACCACTGAGCTACCGGCCCTCTATACAGCACGAGTATAACAGATGGTATAATTATCAATAGCCTAAAACATCAAAACAAAAATGTGGCAAAAAATTCGCGAAAAGTCTAGTGGTCGTTTTTTGGTTAATATCGCCGCCCTACTTGTGATTGGCTATATGGGTTTTGGCACCCTGCAGGTTATTAGCCGTAATTACCGTCTGCAGCAAGAAGTCGATAACCTTAACAGCCAAATCAGCCTGCTGCAGCTACAGACCCAAGATTTGCAGTACCAAATTGCCTACTACCAAACCGATGCCTTTGCCGATAAAGAAGCGCGTGATAAATTGGCGCTTCAGGCCCCGGGCGAGCACGTGGTGATTTTTTCTAATAAAATTCCAGGTGATGCCATAGCTAACCCAGCCACAAGTCAGCCGTCGGTTAAGCAGGCAATAAGTAACTTGCAGCAGTGGCTATACTTTTTGTTCCGAATTCAGCCTAAAGCTTAAGCGATTGACATAATCGACCACTGTTATTATACTATTGAGAAATAAAAACTCGCCCGCCATGTATGGTGGGTTATGCTTCATCGCGGGGTGGAGCAGTGGCAGCTCGTCGGGCTCATAACCCGGAGGTCGCAGGTTCGAATCCTGCCCCCGCTACCAAAAGCAAGTTAGATAGCCGAATTCATCCGGCTATCTTTATTTTAGGTTGCTACTGAATTAATTCAGTAGCAGGTGATGATATAGAATAGAATTATGCAAAAGACGGTGATGTGGCTTTTCATTGGTGTGGGCGGCACGCTCGGTGGTTTAATCCCGGTTTGGCTAGGATCTAGCTATTTCTCAGTTTGGGGGATTATTGGCAGTACAGTCGGTGGAATCGTTGGTTTCTACGCCTCGCGCTATCTTGATGCCTACATATCTTAGTTGTTTCAACTTAGAGATTACAGATATACTTTGATAGGTACGGCAGTGTAGCTCAGTGGTAGAGCAGCGGACTCATAAGCCGTTGGTCGGTGGTTCAAAT
>CAZHVB010000086.1:0-1872 GCA_964535365.1 uncultured Candidatus Saccharibacteria bacterium
CTGGCTCAACCCTTTTTGGCGCTGTATCGTGGCCCCTTAAACTATCGACACTGGTTAAGGATTGGTTACTTTGGTGCCACTATAGTTGTTTCCACTTTATCTCTAACCACTTTGCCGCTCAGTTATTACAAACTGTATGCTGCTACCCAAAGCTTTCAAACCGACGCCGCAACTGACTCCAGCCAAGCTACCCTACAGGCGGCCGTGGCTGCCATCAACCCGCAGCCAGACACGTTAGCCACAGCTACCGAAAAGGCGCGGCTGAAACTCGTCAACGCTAAATTAGCAAAAATTATCGCCGATTTCGATCAAGCCCATTTTGGCATCTACGGCATCCGGGTCTTTAGCCTTGATCATAAAATTGACGCTGCTCATTTAGCCAACCGTGTTTTTGTGACCGCTTCTACTTATAAACCGTTTCTGGCCTATGCCGTTTACTATCGAGCCGAACATAACAGGCTCAATCTAGATAGCTACCTAACCAATGGCTACTCTACGATTGAGTGCATGCGGCTGATGATTGTGTATTCCGATAATACTTGCGCCATTGCTTTGCAAAAAAGGGTTGGTATCAAAACAGCCGAAGCTTTAGTGCTAGCAGCCGGCTTTAGGCAAACTAACATCAATAATTACAACGCTTACGGTCAACTTATTACCGATAAAATTTCTACGCCGGCCGACGAAGCCAAATTTTTGGAACGCTTAACAGAAGTCAAGCTACTGAACAATGCCGATACCAAACAACTTTTGGGCTGGATGAAGGTTCAGATTTTTCGCGATGGCATTCCAGCTGGCGTACCAAAAACAGTATCGGTAGCCGATAAAGTTGGTTTTCTAGATGAATGGCAACATGATGAAGCGATTG
Organism: uncultured Candidatus Saccharibacteria bacterium; assembly: GCA_964535365.1. Classification (GTDB taxonomy): domain Bacteria; phylum Patescibacteriota; class Saccharimonadia; order CAZHVB01; family CAZHVB01; genus CAZHVB01. Next base: position 866 of record CAZHVB010000086.1, read on the forward strand.
TTTATGGCCGTAAACTGACTTTCATCTTGGTTGGTATGTCCGAAGGCGGTTCGCGGCCGGCGATGGCTAGCTTGTCTAGGCAAATTTACCAGCTATTAAACCCTTAACGTTATACAAGCTTAAGCGGTTAGATAAAACGGACGCGAATGTAACGACGACGCGTGAGGCGCTGGGTAGAAAGATTCGGATAATGCTTATTGATGATCTTTAGCCAGTCGGCTTTGAGCCAGCGTTTTTGAGCTAGGTACAAATCCTCTAATCCCCGCTCAGCAAACTCCTGGCGAATCACACCGCCGGCGTGCGGGTATTTGTGCTTACGATCAAGCCCAGAATTAAAACCATGAGCATAATGGCAGAGTTCGTGCACAATCGTGGCCTTTAGAACCATCTCTGGCACGTCTGGATCGCGAAATAAGCCCGTTAGGCGAATGGTGGCTAGTTTGCGTCTGGAATCGAAGCTAAGCGAGCCTAGACGCGTTCTGGCACGTTTACCAAACTGGATTTTGATGGGCGCCGCGGCTGGCACATCATGAAAATGATCCACCCAGATATTTTTTAGCAGTTTTTCTAGCCAGGCTTGATCTCGCATTACCATAGCGTAAAGCGTCGCGGGTTAAGCGTAAAGTTTAAGATCGTATATCAAGAATCGGCCGGGACATTTACAGATCAAAGATGAGTTCGGTTAGCCTGCCATCTGGCTTTTTGATTATACCTGCTGCCCGCTGGTTGACGCACAATTGCCAGCTCGGTAGTCAGCGCATTCAGCATGGCACCCCCCAGGTTCGTATGTCGACGTTGGGCGATCTCCTCCAAAGCTGCTCGGGCCTCAAGTCCGATTACTAAAGTAAGCTCCCTATCCTCATCTGGAAACCTTTGCTCTTTTCCTATATCTCTAGCTTCTATTGCCATAGTACGATCATAGCAGCGTGGTCAATGGTTTTACTGACCCAAATCTTAACTTGCATCTTGGGTTTAGAATCCGTACTCCATGTGGGTACAAAAGATAT
>CAZHVB010000087.1:0-1851 GCA_964535365.1 uncultured Candidatus Saccharibacteria bacterium
CACCGTAGTAACGGTTTTTTCAGCTGAAACATCGCCCGCTAGCCGTTCCATAGCCGCGGTTAAGATAGCTTTAGCTCGATCTTCCGCTTCTTCGGTGGCAGCTTTTTGTTCTTTATCAACAACCTTGACTAAATCTTCTTTAACATCTCGTTCGGTCATTTGCATCAACTTTTCAACAGCCTCTTTTTTGCTCAGTTTGGCGATTTTTTCTAATTTAGCTTGCTGTTCATCGCGGATTTTCTTGAGCTCAACCTTGAATTTATCAATCTCGTCTTCTTCGGCCCGCAATTTTTGGCCGCGGCTATCCAGTTCGTCTAGTTTCTTATCAAGCGCTGCTTCACGCTCGTGTAGGCGTTTTTCGTTAGTGATCATTTCCTGGCGGCGTTTTTCTTCTTCTTTTTTGGCTTGATCCAAAATCTTAACCGCTTCTTCTTTGGCTTCTAGCATGGCCTGTTTATTTTTGGTGTCAGCTTCCTCGAGTTTTTTCTTGGCTTTTTTTTCGGCTTCAGTAATAGTTCTACTGGCCAGCGTGTTCTTAGCGACATAGCCACCGCCCGCCCCCATAACTAAAGCTACTAGGGCAATCACCACTTCCATGGCATACTCCTCTCCTTGCAATAGATACTTGATGGCTGCAGTTGATCGATCGAAAAGCGGGTATCAAGCGATACGCATCAGACTGACAGCCAAATAACTACTAGTATCAGTTAAAAATCAGTTAATAATTGGCCTTGTGCACCAATAACTTTATAATAAACTGCGCTTTAGTATAAAGCAATCAGGAAGCTTAATGGCCTAGTAAAGACTGCCGCTAGAGCCACCGCCGCGAATGAAGAACCAGTAAATCAGAAAGTAAACAATACCACCGATGATGACATATAGCAAAATCCAAAACCACATCGGCTTTTTGCCATAACCCTTTTTGGGTGGCCCAACCGGCTGTTGACCGGCGGGTGCTGGCGGAGGTGTAACAGCTGGCTGATCATTAACCGGCTGATCGCCGCTCGGGACCTGTGGGTTATCCATATCCATAAATTGTTCCTCTACTTAATTACTTTGACTATAACATATTGGCTATGTTTTTGGTTGGCTGATACGCGGTAGGGCACCATAGCTTGGCGTGACGTAGTTTGATAGCTTGGCTTTAGCTAGCTTTTGAAAGCCGAGCGCTCGCCAATTTGATCGCGTGCTACCCACTACCGGTATCTTTAAGCCATACGCCAGCCCGTTGGCGACGGCCACCCCGATACGCAAACCCGTGAACGAACCTGGTCCCTTAAACACAACTACACCCTTTAGATCACTTAGAGTTAACCGGTTTTTAGACAATAGATCGATAACCTGGCCCAAAAGCTGTTTTGAAAGCGCCCGACCGGCAAGCCAGATAGTCTGGTCTGTAATCTGGCCCGACTTATCAAGCAAGTAAACTTCGGCGGTTGGTTGATCGCTGCGGATAGCTAAAATCACTTTAAGCCTCTGATTAATTTTTGGTAACGCTCACCAGTAGCTATAACCTCAATCTGGCGGCTTTGACCGATGGTTTGAAAGTTAATTTGCAAACGGTGTCTTGGTAATAGATTTTTAACAACTGCACTCCATTCAACCGCCACCACCGCGCTAGGATCACCCAATGCCTCGGCCAACGCCTCGGCTACGATGCCTCCGTCATCCAGACGATGGAAATCAAAGTGATGGATAGTAACTTTCGGTCCGCGGTAAATTCGACTGAGTGTAAAAGTCGGACTGCGGACTTTGTCTAGACTTTTGGCGCCGGCTGCCAACCCGCGCACCAGCACCGTTTTGCCACTGCCTAAATCACCAACCAGCTCTATGACCTCGCCGCCGGTTAGT
>CAZHVB010000088.1:0-1847 GCA_964535365.1 uncultured Candidatus Saccharibacteria bacterium
TTCCGATCTCATTATGAGATTTAAAGATCGAACTGATGCGGGCAAAAAGTTAGCGCGGGTACTAAAGCCATATCAATCTGAAAACGTTGTGGTTTTGGCACTACCAAGAGGCGGCGTAGTGCTTGGTGCACAAGCGGCCACAGCCTTAAAGGCGCCGTTAGATTTAGTTATCGCTCGCAAAGTCGGCCATCCGTTTAATCCCGAGTATGCCATTGCCGCCGTAACCGAAAGCACTGAGGTTTTAGAGAGTGATTTGGGTCATACTGACGTTGGCCGCACCTGGTTTGATCAAGAAGTAAAAAGGCAAGTAGTAGAAGCTAAAAGGCGCCGCAAACTTTATCTGGGCGATCGTGAGCCAGTTAGCCTTGTGGGCAAAGTCGCAATTATTATTGACGACGGCGTGGCCACTGGCTTAACCATGCTGGCGGCTATTAATGACGTTCGTAAACGCCAACCACAAAAGATCGTGGTGGCTGTGCCGGTTTGCCCGCCAGATTTTGCCGATCGATTGAAGCAGGAGCATGTTGAATTGGTAGCCTTACTGGTTGACCCTGATTATCTTGGGGCCGTTGCCGCTTATTATGATCAGTTCGATCAAGTTTCCGATGCCCAGGTGATCAAGTTGCTAAAAAGCAATAAGGGAAGTAGTAAACTTTAACTAGTAAAACTTTACTAGCCGGCTTCTGGTGTTTGGTTATTAAGTGCTTTGATCTGATCGGCTAGTTCAGAGCCGCGAAGTTGAGCCTGCCTTCGTGATCGTAAGTAAGTTTCTTTGGTTTCTGCCGATTCTAGGTCCAGACCCTCTATCTGTCTATAGCCTTCAGTCGCGAGCAGCAGTACGTTGATGGCGTTCATTAGGTCGGCTTTTAGGCTAGCCAATTGCTCAATTGTAGGATCGGTCGCTTGGCTAGCCACAAGCCGGTAACTTAATTCCAACCCAAGATAGGCTTTGTTAATTTCTAGGTAGCTTGCGTTGCGCAGAGAGGTGGGCGCTTGGTGAAGCATACGATCAACGCCATCGATAGTTAGCGGTTCAGTTTGGGCGGTTGGTGCTGGGCCTGGCTCTGCTTCGATCATCTTTAACAGCATGCCACAGCCGTTCTGAAAACAAAAAAGCCTAAGCTTGCTAGAGTTTATTGTAGGTGCAAGTATTAGGCTATGGAAGACGGAGGTTCGTTATCTGCTGATACCGTAGAAGCCGGTATTGAAGCACGCCCGCGGGTAGTTTTAGTTAATCGCTGTTTTGTAATCGATGATCAAAAGCGCATTCTCTTGATCAGACGCTCCAATAATGGCCAGCATAGCGCTGGCTTGTGGGAACCGCCCGGTGGCAAACTTGATGAAGGCCAAGACCTGTCTCGTGCAGCCGAACGCGAGGTTATGGAAGAAACTGGGTTACTTGTGGAACCAACCTCAAGATTAATGTTTACCGATAGCCAAATCTTAACCAGCGGCAAGTACAAAGGACTACCATATGTGGTTTTATTTTCTATCAATCAAGTACTTGGCGGCAAATTACGTTTAAGCGATGAGCACGATGATAGCCGGTGGCTTGGGTACGGCGACGTCTTGGACTTGGAACTAACGCACGAGACGCGCAAGGCTCTGATTATCCTAAAAGATCATCTTAAGTAATAAAGGGCTTGTGCTAAAATTGGCACTATATGTTAGGGGCATATTGGCTTAGTTGGTGGTATTCGGCCGGCTGGATAGATATTGGGCGCAAACTAAAAAGCGAATTAGCCTCGCTTTGGTCTAGTTTTTCGGTGGGACTGTTGTTTAAAACACTTTTCCAGCCCTGGCGGCAGGTGGTTAGTTACGGTTCAGCCGGTGCTAATATAGGCGAG
>CAZHVB010000089.1:0-1843 GCA_964535365.1 uncultured Candidatus Saccharibacteria bacterium
CACCGGAATGTACTTAAAACTCATGCTTTCTGGCGGAGAGAAAACCCGAGAGAAACTTGTCGAAAGAGCTGAAGCAGCATCTTATTGAGCAAGACGCTAAGCGTTACCGCGGTTACATCATCGCCTTCCAGATGGAGGGCGAGCTCAAAGGTTTCATGCTGAACCGGGCCGAGAAGTTCTTAGTTCGATCAATTACGCTTGATCGGCGCCAGCGCCCAACCAGAGCCCAGCTCCTCAAGGACTACAGCCAAATGATCAAACAGGTCGAAGCCGAGTTTAAAGGTCAAAACCTGCCACCTCGTCCCTATGGTTTGTAAGAACTGTGGGGTTTTCTTTTGCTAAAAATTTGACAAGCTTCAGAGAGATTTTAGATGAGCATTAGGCTAATCCAAGCCAAAATTGCCTCAAAAACTTGACAACGCTTGTGCTTTAAGTGAATATTAAGCATAAGTATTATTCACAAAAAAGGAATTTTCTCGTGCCAAAAGCCAAAAACAAAGTTGCAAAATCAAGTTCAGTCAAAGGTCTCGTAAAAGTCGGTAAGCTCAAATTCGATAAAACCCTCCTAGCCGTTATCGCCGTTGTGGTTGTGGCCGCTGGCGGTTATTTGTTTTACCAGGCTAGCCATGCGGCTACGTGTAACCAGATAACATTCAGACAAGGAAGCAGCGGTACATGTGTTAAATCTATCCAAACGATATTGAATGGTATACGCTATCGCTACAATACATCCGTTTACTCGCAGGGCGTAGACTATCCTGCACTAGCAGTCGATGGCAAGTATGGATCATCGACAGCCTTCACGGTGGGTGCTTTTCAGAAGTGGACTACGGTGACAGTTGATGGAGTTGTTGGACCAAAGACCTGGAATAACCTCTGTATTATGGGTGCGCAAAGCTTCTTCAATAGTTCGCAGGCTGTTTCGGTTGAGCGCCAAGCCTACTTTGCGGCAATTTCTGCCGGGTGCAAGCCAAATTAACAAGTATATATAGGTAATAGGTAAATTTTTACATATAGCGCCCCACCGGGGCGTTTTTGTTATGGCCCGGTGACGGTGTAGAGTTGGCCGGAGTCTTCGAGGGTGGCGGTTAGAGTGTAGGTCTTTTTGGTCACGGTATAAACGTAGGCTGAGCCGCTGGGGTCTTTGGGAATGGCGGCAATGTACTTGGTGGTTAGCTTGGATAGGCTGGATGGGGGAGTGGCTTTGTTGGCCCTGGCGTATTTATCGATGGCAACTTTAAGCGCATCAATATCGGCGCGGCGCTGGTAGTCGCGGGCTTGGATGAGGGCTCGGCCAGAGAAAATGTCCGTTAAGCTTTTGGCGCTGGCTGGTGCGGCCACGCTGTCGGCCGTGTTGTAATGATCGAGCTTAGTAATGAGTGTGCCGGTTAAGCCAAGCTGTGCATCCTTAAGATGAATTTGCAGCTGGTCGTAGCTGGTGCTGGTATAGAGGTCGTAAGTTACCTTGGCGTCAGAAACATCCTCTACCAAATTATCCCAGCCGCAACCCTCCGGCAATGAGCTATTAATATTGGCCCAAGCCGTTTGCAAATCACGGCCGCTAATTTTGCCGCGAATGTGGGTGGTGGTGTGGCCGTCAATCTTTTGACCATAAATTACGATGGGCGAAGGGCGGTTTTTAACCTGACGAATGGCTTGGTACCAAATGAGGGCCGAGGGGTATTTGGTGGTTGGTTTGGTTTCGCAGTAGTACTTGTATAGGTCGTTGTTAATCTTGGTGCTGTACCAATCGCTGGGGGTAATGTGGTAATGAGCAATCCCCTGATTGTAGCTAATAAAGGGCAGGTCGTTGCCTGTCATTTGACTGTAGAGTGTGCCGTTT
>CAZHVB010000090.1:0-1748 GCA_964535365.1 uncultured Candidatus Saccharibacteria bacterium
TAGCGATCGACTGGGGGACCAAACGGGTGGGACTGGCGGGCGCGGCTGCTGACCTTAAATTAGTCCAACCGCTGTCGAGTTTGGACAATAGCCCTCAGCTGGTTGATAACCTGCGTGGATTAAGTAAAGCTTATGCGATCGAAAAGCTAGTGATCGGTTTGCCCAGGGATCTTAACGGTGAGGAAACGGCTATGGCAAGACGCGTCCGTCAATTTGGCGATGGTTTATCCGCGCGTCTTGATCTACCCGTAGTATACCAAGACGAGACCTTAACTTCGGTAGAAGCGGGATCGGCTGCTAGCAAACCAAAAATCGATATCGATAGTGATGCAGCTGCTATAATTTTGCGGGACTATTTAGGAGTTTCAAATGAAACACTGGCTGATTTATAGCGCAGTTATTGTCGTTATTCTAACCAGCGGTGGCTGGGCCCTAAAGCGCTGGTATGACCATAATTTGCTACCGGTGACGGGCAGCAACGTTGGCCCGACCCTGTTTGAGATTGAACCGGGAACATCATCGCTTGCGATTACTCGTAACCTGGCAGCCGATCACTTAATCCGTAACCGCTTGGCTTTTAGTCTATATCTGTTTGGCCACGGCTATAACAGCCATATGCAAGCGGGACTGTATCGCCTTGACGGTAGTTTGCCAGCCACCCAGATTGCCCAGATTATCACCAGCGGTCAGACAGCGGTAGTTACTTTTAGTATTACCCCAGGCGAGCGTTTAGACCAGATTAAAACCGATTTGCTTGCTAAAGGCTATAGCAAGCAATCAGTTAGCCAAGCCCTGGCTCTTAAGTACCCTTACAGTATTCTGAAGGATAAACCAGCCCGTGCCTCACTTGAAGGGTATTTATTTCCCGATACCTACCGGATTGAGATTGATAAACCAGTTTACGCCCTGATTGACCTGATTTTGGCTAACACTGATCAAAAAATCAGCTCTGATATCCGGGCGGGCTGGGCAGCTCAAGGGCTTAATTTGCATCAAGGGCTAACGCTGGCTTCAATTGTCGTTAAAGAAACCGCTAATCCCGATGACCAAAAACAAGTCGCCCAGGTTTACTTAAAGCGCTTAAAAATTGGTATGAAGTTAGAATCTGACCCAACTTTTATCTACGCCGCCGCCATACTAAACCAGAGCCCCAGCGTCAGCATTAATTCGGCCTATAACACCTATCTGCATAAAGGTTTACCGCCAACGCCGATTGGCGCGATTGATCTTGACGCAGCCCAAGCTGTGGCCAACCCAGCTCATACTAATTGGCTCTATTTTTTGGCCGATAAGGCCGGTATTACCCACTTTGCGACTACGGAAGCAGAGCATAAGCGAAATATAGAGAAATATTTGCGATAATTGGCTTTTTTAAGCCATAATAGTTAGATTGACAGCCCAAACCTAGTCTGTTAGGCTATTCCAGACTATTAGCGTGTACGAGTTGTGGCTGTTTTTCAAAAACTCGCACTAACTAGTATCCTACCTTGAGACGTCGTACGGGCATCTTAAAACTAGCAATGGTCGAAGAGGCTCTATCGGTAACTAAAGGCGGAAAGGCCGTTATACCGAGGCAAGACGCAGTAAGGGTAGACTGGTTTGGCAACAAGCCAGATGGAGTATGATTATTCAAGATCGACAGGCTGATCGTTCAGCACTGGGTGCGGGAACGAGTATTGAGGGGGCGTTACAGCGGCTAGCTTTGCCCAAAAAGAAAATGGCAAAAAAACTTTGCCTCTAAAATATTA
>CAZHVB010000091.1:0-1635 GCA_964535365.1 uncultured Candidatus Saccharibacteria bacterium
AGTTAATATAGTGGCCGCCAGCTACCGCCGTTGAGTCGCCCAAAGCGCCACCAATCACATAGTTAAACAACAGCAAGAACATGATCGGCTGTACCGAAGAAAAAAACAGTAGTTGCGGTAGGCGAACATAGCGCAAAAGGTTGCGCTTTGTTATAGCCCAAGTGTCAGTGATACCGTAAATCAAGTTTCGGCTGAAGCTCATTTTTGACCTCCCCGCCGCTTTTTATTTGGCTTAATTTTAGACGCTGGCGTGTGTTCGCCAGTTAATTTCAAAAAAACATCATCAAGCGACGGGCGGTGCAAAGCCACTGATGTTACTTCAACCCGAGTTTCGTTTAGGGCTTGAACAGCGCCCAATAGGCCCTTGGTGCCGTTATGGACAGGGATGGTAAAGCGCGTACCATTGCTATCAATCGTTGGACTATCCTTAGCCACTTTGTGAATAGCCGCTAGGGCTTTAGCTTTATCTTGACTGCTGGCTATTTCTACTTCCACTACGTCGCCGCCTAACTGCGACTTTAACTTGTCGCTGGTACCTTCGGCAATGATTTTACCAAGGTTCATAACTGCTATCCGATCGGCCAGCTCGTCGGCTTCTTCTAGATATTGCGTCGTCAAAAGAATACTGGTACCTTCGCGGATCAGTTCACGGATTATTTCCCACAAATCAAGCCGAGTGCGAGGGTCTAGCCCGGTGGTCGGCTCATCTAGAAATAGGACCTTGGGGCGGCCGACTAAGCTAGCGCCCAGATCTAAGCGGCGGCGCATACCACCAGAGTAGGTTCGGACCTGACGGTTAGCGGCTTTAGCGATGTTGAGTCTATTTAGTAACTCTTGGGTGCGTTTTTTAGCTTCAGCTTTGGGTAGGTGATACAACCGGCCGGTCATATAAATGTTTTCGTAGCCGGTTAAGTATTCATCAACCGCCGCCGACTGGCCAGCTAGCCCAATCGTTTCGCGCACCGCTTGTGGCTCGCTTAAGGCGTCAATGCCCAATACCTTGACGCTGCCTTTATCGGGAACTAAAAGGGTGCTGAGGATGCGGATTAAGGTGGTTTTACCGGCGCCGTTTGGTCCAAGTAGAGCAAAAACCGTCCCTTCGGCCGCTTTTAGGGTAACGCCGTTTAGGGCCTTTACGTCGTCAAACTGCTTACTTACGCCGCGAACGTCGAAAAAATCAGCCATCGATCTTTTCGCCTAGTTCTTTTAGGGTTTTAGACAGGTGTTCAATTTGATTTGAGATATGGCTGGCGATTGCTTTAATGCGCTCGGGCCGCATCAGAACTAACACCTTGCCGTGTGGGCCATGGGCCACCAAAAGTTTATCACCGGTTTTGAGCTTCATATCTTTTCTGGCGTCGGCCGGAATAACAATCTGGCCTTTTTCGCCAACTGTGGCCATACCATAAAAATGATGTTTGTGGAGTTGTCCACTGATCATATAGTAATATTGTATAACTTTTCCTACTTTTGATACAAGCCGAGTTGGTTTCAGCGGCTATCTGATACCCGTGTCAAAACTCAACCCAACTTGTTGATATTGATTTTGGACAACCGTTACAGCAACTGGGCTAGAGCGACTGACTAGGCCGGCAGACCGCTGACCAAAAACGGTATAGTTACCGGGCGGCAGGC
>CAZHVB010000092.1:0-1633 GCA_964535365.1 uncultured Candidatus Saccharibacteria bacterium
CGATCTGAATCATTAATAGCTCGACTTTGCCGCGGCGGCGATAAATTATACCCCCGGCAGTATCTTCTTTAATGGCGCGACGAATCGGGCGCAAGTTGGTGCGCGGCAACCAGCGGCGTAGGCCTTTAGCTGGTTTTGGTTGACTCGGTTTGCTCACGATAAATAGTTCCTAATACACCATTAATAAATTTCGACGAGTTTTCGCCGCCAAAAGTTTTAGCCAATTCGACTGCCTCATTGATCGCTACTTTGGGTGGCACCTCTTTTTGGATGGTTAGTTCAAACACGGCTAGCCGCAGAATAATTTTATCGACCCTGGCGATTTGTTCCACCGGCCACTCTGGCGCTGCTGGACCAATCTTTTTATCAAGCTTGGCCGTCTGCTTATTAACACCATCCACCAGCAGTTTGATAAATTTAACGTCGCCGATGTCATCTTTGTACTGGGCCAGGTTGCGCTTTAAAATAGTATTAATATTCAAACCCGAAGTTTTAGCTCCACGAAAGTCGTACTCGTAAAGGGTTTGAAAGGCAATAATTCTACCTAAATGCCGATTAGATGCCATGAACTTTAAATGTCAAGATTACTTACTTTTAGCTAGCGTGGTGACTTGGCGCTTTTTGCCAATCACAACTTTAACCGGCGAACGGGCATTGACCCGATCGGCTAGTTGACGCAGCAAATGACTACGGTGGGCACCTTGCTTACGCGCGGTGCGCCGTTTTTTGGGCGGTATACTGCCCACTTGAGCCTCCTATTTATGTTCTTGTCTTAGCTTTCAGTATAGCAAACTAAAGCTACCTAGAAACAGCTTACTTAATGACAAAATTTACTAGTCTATCTTTAAGCACAATCGTTTTAGCAATGGCGTGGCCTTTGAGACGGCTTTTAATGTTAGCCGGCTCTTTAGCTAACTTAGTTAGTTCTGACTCAGTTGTGCCTTTTGGCACGATCAGGGTGGCGCGCATCTTACCATTAACCTGAAGGATAATTGTGACCAACGTTTCTTGGGCTAAATTATCATCCCAAGCTGGCCAGTCGCTTAAGTGCACGCTGGTAGCGTTACCGAAGCGTTGCCAAAGCTCCTCGGCTATATGCGGCGCGAATGGCGCGAGTAATTGCACTGTAGTACTTAACGTCTCTTGCCAGATAGCTGGATTTTGGTTGAACGGTAATTCCGCCTTCAGCTTATATAAGCTATTGACTAGCTCCATCAGGCTTGAAACAGCGGTATTAAAGCTTTGACTCTCGAACTCTCTAGTCACCCGCCTAACGGCTTGATTAATTACAACCGCCAAGCGGTCGGCCCCGACAGTTTGACTCGCCGGTGCGCTGGCGTGATTCGCTTGGCTCATAAATTCCCTAGCCAAGTTCCAGACCCGATCCAAAAACCGGCGCGTACCGACTATACCGCTCGGATTCCAAGGCACGGCTTGATCAAGTGGCGCGATGAAAAGTTCGTATAGTCGCAGGGCATCCGCCCCGTAGCCTTCCTGTACCAACTGGTCGGGTGTCACTACATTACCGTAGCGTTTGCCCATTTTGCGCCCGTCGGCCCCGCCGATCATGCCTTGATTGCGCAAACTTTTGAACGGCTCGCTAATCGTGACCAAGCCAGCATCCTGGAACACT
>CAZHVB010000093.1:0-1508 GCA_964535365.1 uncultured Candidatus Saccharibacteria bacterium
TTTCATCTCCGCGGCCTTAAGTTTGGTGGAATCTAAAATCATTTTCTGCCACTGCTTACCAAATAGCGGCGGCGAATACCAAACCGCGCCGACCACAAACATGGCGGCGGCCGATACTAAGACAGCCCAGTTATTAACATTAACGATTTCTGCCAGTGCTACCATTTTGAACATCTCCTTGTTTACACGTTTAAGTTTATTATCTGGCCGCTGGCCGCAATTTGTCAATTAGCCACTGCACGCAACCGGGCTTGATGCTACAATAGTTCGTAGATTAAAAAGTGCGAGGAGTAAACAAATATGGCCAAACAAGTAGTAATTTATACCACCAATACCTGTGCTTATTGCAAACCGATCAAGGAGCTTTTGCACCAAAAGAACATTAGCTTTGAAGAGGTTAACCTAGATGAGCAACCAGCCCGCCGCCAAGAGCTAATCGCGATTAGCGGCCAATTAGCGGTGCCAGTAACGGTAATTACCAAGGACGATGACACCAAGGATATTACAGTTGGCTTTAACCCGGCTAAATTAACGGCAGCGTTGGGTTTTTAATAAAACTAACGCCCCGTTTATACCGATGAGCAACGCCGCTCCCGTTAAGCTTCACGATGTAGTTATGATTGGTGCCGGCCCAACGGCTTTAAGCGCTGCGATTTATACCACTCGTGAAAATATTGAAACTCTGGTTTTAGAAAAAGGTGCCATTGGCGGGCTAGCGGCTATCACTGATCTAGTAGAAAATTATCCCGGTTTTCCAGAGGGTATTTCGGGGCTAGATCTATCGGAGCGGTTACGTAAACAAGCCGAACGCTTTGGCGCCCAGTTTGATTACCGCGAAGCTACCGGGCTTAAGACTGACGGTGGCATCAAAAAAATTAGTACCACAGGTGGCGAGCTTACGGCCCGTGCCGTTTTGATTGCGACCGGTAACGATTACCGCTACTTAGACGTGCCAGGCGAAAAAGAATTTCGTGGTAAGGGCGTCCATTACTGTGCCACGTGCGATGGCCCGCTTTATAAGGGTAAACGGTTAGCGGTAGTTGGCGGCGGTAATTCGGCCGCTCAGGAAAGCTTATTTTTATCGCGCTTAGTCGAACATATTGATATTCTGATTCGTAAAGACGCTTGGAAAGCCTCAGACATTCTGGTTAAACAGATTGCCACTCGGCCGAATATTAGCGTGCACTTTAATACCGAAACCCTAAAGATCGAGGGCCAAAATGGCCTCGTTAATAAACTTGTGGCCAAAGACAGCAAAACCAGCCAGAATCTAGACTTCATGATTGATGGCATCTTTGTGTTTGTCGGCTTAGTACCCAACACCAAGTTTTTAAGTGGTAGCGGTGTCGAACTAAATGAACTCGGTTTTGTCAAAGCCAACCAGCGCATGGAAACTAATGTAACGGGCCTTTTTTGCGCTGGTGACGTGCGGGCTGGCGCGACTGAACAAATCGCTAGTGCCGTGGGTGAAGGTGCTGTGGCCGCTTTATCAATTCGCGAATACCTGC